>DATHHZ010000334.1:0-3726 GCA_035316965.1 Burkholderiales bacterium
CCGAGTTGTGGCTCGTAAAGGATCTCCTTCGGGCCGACGGCGTGAAGTCGGTTTCGTCAGCCAAGGACGGAAGGCAGCGCTGGAGCGTGACGCGCGAGACCGAGTCCGCCGACTGGAAGTTCGCCGGATCGAAGGAAAAGCCCGATCTGCAGAAGGCGACCGACCTTGCGAGCTCGCTCGGCTGGGTGAATCTCGTCGATGTGGTCGCCGATCCCGCCAAGGCCGACACCGGGCTCGATCATGCGATCGTCATCAGGGCCGATACGTTCGACGGGATTTCCTATACGCTCACGGTCGGCAACAAGGCGGGCGACAACTATTACGTCAGGGTCGCAGTCGCCGGCGAGCCTCGCAAGACGCGCACGCCCGCGAAGGGCGAAAAGGCCGAAGACAAGGCGAAGAACGACAAGGAGTTCGAGGAACGGCGCAAGAAGCTCATCGAGAATATGGAGCGCGAGAAAAAGCTCGAGCGCTGGGCCTACCTCGTCGCGAAGAACGGTCTGGATCCGCTGCTGCGCGACCGAGCCGGGCTGATGCCGGAGAAGAAGAAAAGCGCGAAGAAGACTTAAGAGGGAGCCCATGCAGCTCAAAGGCAGCACGTTCATCGTCACCGGCGGCGCCTCGGGCCTCGGCGAAGGAACCGTCAAGATGCTCGCCGAAGCCGGCGCGAACGTCGTGATCGCCGATCTTCAGGCCGACAAAGGCGAAGCCATCGCGAAGCAGCTCGGGCAAAAAGCGCGCTTCGCCAAGTGCGACGTCACTCACGAAACAGACGGCCAAACCGCGGTGGACGCGGCGCTTAAGAATTTCGGCGCGCTGCAAGGCCTGGTGAACTGCGCCGGCATCGCGATCGCCGAGCGCACGGTGAAGAAGGACGGCCCGCACTCGCTCGCGTCGTTCTCGCGCGTGATCGGCATCAACCTCATCGGCACCTTCAACATGATCCGGCTCGCGGCGGTCGCGATGGCGAAAGGGCAGCCGAATGCCGCCGGCGAGCGCGGCGTGATCGTCAACACCGCTTCGGTCGCCGCCTACGACGGCCAGATCGGACAGGCTGCCTATTCGGCTTCGAAAGGCGGCGTGGTCGGCATGACGCTCCCCATCGCGCGCGACCTCTCGCGCGACGGCATCCGCGTCTGCACTATCGCTCCGGGCATCTTCGAGACGCCGATGCTGCTCGGCATGCCGAAGGAGGTCCAGGAGGCGCTCGCCAAGCAGGTGCCGTTTCCGCCGCGGCTGGGCAAGCCGGCGGATTACGCTCAGCTCGTCCGGCAGATCGTCGAGAACGAGATGCTGAACGGGGAGACGATCAGGCTGGACGGCGCCATCCGCATGGCGCCGAAGTGACGCGCGCGCAAGCGCGCGTCATCCTGAGGAGCTACGCGACGAAGGATCTGCTTTAGTGCGTGGCCTTATTTTCCCGCGACCTGCGCTGCGCGCCCCGTGAGCCGGATGATGTGCAGTCCCGTGCCCGCCCGGTCGGCGCTGTAGATGAGACCGCGATCGTCGATTTCGACGTTGTTGGTCTGAATCACCTTGGTGCACGCGGGAGTGATCTTAGGATCGCCCTCCGGATGACTGATTCCGTCGGCGCAGAAAGTCATCGTGTTCTTGTTCGGCGCGGGAATGAAATAGGCGACCTCCTCGACGGCAAACGGGTTGCGAATATCGAAGACGCGGGTGCCCGCGTTGAACCACGAGAAGATGGCGAGCTTCCCGTAGTAGGGGGGATAGAAGGACTCATGGCCCGCGTGGGCGCCGAACCTCCCGCCCCGGCCGCAGAAATCTCCCGGGTTTTCGGGCACATGGAAGGTCGCAAGAGGCCATGGGGTCGGCTCATTGGTGATGTCCAGCAGGAAGCCCAAGTGCGGAGCGGGACGGTTTCCACCGGGGCCCGGCTTGCAGTGGTCCCCTCGCCCCTGTTCCGAAGCAACGACGAGGAGGTCACGGGTTTTCAGCACCGAATGGCCCTGGAATCCGGGAATCGGCACGCCGTACATCGGCATCGTGGTGTGCGCACCCTGGTCAGGTGACATCACGATGTATCCCACCTGCGGCGCGAGCATTTCTTCGGTCGTGGGCTTGAGGGCGTTGGTGAAGGCAGTCAGCAGCTTCTTTCGGTCGAGAATCTGGATGACGCCGTCCCCTCCTGTGCCGTACGCCGCGTAGACGCGGTTCTTGGCGACGCCGGCCGAGATGGGTCCATGAATTTGAATACCTGCCCGCACACCCTGGAATGACGTGGCGCCCGGTTGCTGACCGAGCAGTCCGAAGTCGCGGATGTACACGGGCTTCGCGGGGTCGCTCAGATCGTAGATCTTCAGATGATTGCCCTTCCACCCTTCCGCGGACTTGTTCGCGACCAGATAGGCAATCCCCGTGTCGCATTCCCACCAGCTCTTGTGCGTGCCGGTGAGGCCATCGACGACGGTGGTCAGAAGGGCCGGACGGGCCTTGTCGGTGACGTCGTATATCTCGTGCGCGGTCGAGCCGAGCGATCGCAGGAGGTACCACTTGCCTTTCACCCCGCGCGGCAGGACGCTTCCGCTGCATACACGAACCATCTGCGCGCCGCCGGCTTCTTCTCCTCCTTCGGCCGGGCCCGGAATATGAGCGAGGTATCTCGTCTTCGCGGGGTCGGTGACATCCACAATCGAAGTTCCGTTGCCTTCGACGACGCCGGTGAGTGGATTGGGCATCTTGCCCGTGTGGTGGCCGACGTAGGCGATCTCGCGCCCGCTTTCGTTGATGATGATGGGTTGGTACGCCGAACGTCCCTGCAGATCGCTATGGCCGGCCAGTTCCGTGTTCCATGCGGATTGCTGATTCGCGGAGTTGGGAGCCGGCTGCTGAATCGCCGGGCTTCCGTTCAAAGTCACCGTTGGGATGGTCGATCCATTTGGCGGGTAGCTTTGAGCCGTAGCGATTGAGCCGGTTCCGAAAGCGATGGCAAGCGCACAGGTGGCAAGCAGTGCTTTCATGTTTTCTCCCTTTCAGTCGGCTTTGATTCCCGCTTCGCGCACGACTTTAGCGTATCTCGCCGATTCGGACTCCAGGAACGCGCCGAACGCTTCCGGTGTTCCGGGAGCCGGGGACATCCCGTAGGTCTTCAGTTTTTCCTGTATCTCGGCGTTGCGCAAGGCCTGCCCCAGCTCGGCGTTCAATCGCGCGATCACCGCAGGCGGGGTCGCCGCGGGGACGACGAGGCCGCTCCAGTTCGTCGATTCGACTTCGGGATAACCGGCCTCGCGCACCGTCGGCACCTCCGGCATGGCGTCCGCGCGCTCCGCGGTCGTCACGGCGAGCGGACGCATCTTCCCGCCTTTCGCGAAGGAGACCACCTCGGACACATTGGCGAGCACCATGGGGATATGGCCGCCGACCGCGGCGGTGATCGCGGGGCCGCCGCCCTGAAACGGCGCGTGCACGATGTTGACCTTCGCGGCGAGTCTGAACGTCTCGCCGATCACGTGGTGCGTGGTGCCGGCGCCTGGTGTTCCGTAGGCGATCGTGCCGGGCTTCGCTCGCGCGAGCGCGACCAGCTCGTCGAGCGATTTTGCCGGCACCGAGGGATTGACCGCGAATACCATCGGCACGGAAATCGTCTGCCCTACGGCCTTGAAGTCTCTCAGAGGATCGTACCGGAGCCCCGGCTTGACCGACGGATTGATGACGAAGCTCGGAAACACCACGAGCAACGTGTGACCGTCGCCTGCGGCGCGCGCG
>DATHHZ010000335.1:0-3927 GCA_035316965.1 Burkholderiales bacterium
CTGGAAGCTCGACTACTCCAACCCCGAACGCCTGAGCGCCGAAGAAATCAGGCGTTTGCGCTCCGAGTTCGATCGCGGCAAGGAAACCGCGCGGGAGATGCGCGAGAGCAAGCTGATCGCGTAGCTCTAGGCGGCCTGTGCGCGATTCGGAAAAATCTGCGGGCGCATCTTCGGATGGCAGGCCATGTATTTCGGTGCGTACGGGGCTTCCGCGCCCAATTCCTCGGCGGCGTGCCAGGCGAAGCGCGGGTTCCACATCATTCCGCGCGCAAGGACCACGAAATCGGTTTTGTCCGAAGCGATGATGTCCTCGCACTGGCGCGGGCTGGTGATCAGCCCCACGCACATGGTGGGGAGACCTGATTCCTTCTTGACCTTTGCGGCGAACGGCACGTTGTACCCGGGCGCGAACGGGACTTGCTGGCGCGGATCGAGCGCGCCGCTGGAGATATCGATGTAGTCGCAGCCGAGCTTCTTGAGCTCCTTCGCGAATACGGCGGACTGGTCGACATCCCAGCCGCCGTCGACCCAGTCGGTGACGGAAATCCGCACGCCCATGGGCTTGTCGGCGGGCCACGCCGAGCGCATCGCAGCAAAGGTCTCGAGCGGAAAGCGCATGCGGTTCTCGAGGCTCCCGCCGTACTCGTCGGTGCGCCGGTTGGAGAGCGGCGACAGGAACTCGTGCCCGAGGTAGCCGTGCCCGGCGTGCATCTCGACCAGGTCGTAGCCGATGCGCACGGCGCGGCGGGTCGCCTGGACGAACTCGTCGCGCACGCGAGCGACGTCGGCCTTGGTCATTTCGCGCGGCACGTGCCAGTCGGGCGCGTACGGCAGCGCCGAAGGGGCGATCGTCTGCCACGCGCCTTCTTCGGGCTTGAGCGGCTTGCCGCCGAGCGCGGGCGGCAGGGTCGAGCCCTTGCGCCCCGCATGCCCGAGCTGCAGGCCGTGCGCCGTCACTCCGTATTTCCTGCAGAAGTCGATGACGCGCTTCATCGCCGCTTCGTTCTCGTCGGAGTACATGCCGGCGCACTTCAGCGAAATGCGGCCTTCGGCGCTCACGTGCGTCGACTCGGTCATCACCAGCGCGCCCGCACCGAGCGAAAACTGGCCGAGGTGCATCAGGTGCCAGTCGTTGGCCGTGCCGTTGTCCGAGTTGTACTGGCACATCGGCGAGACGACGATGCGGTTTTTCAGAGTCAGGCCCCGAAGCGTTATCGGAGCGAAAAGAGCGCTTGCCATGTTGGTCGAATCTCCGTGTTGGGGTTTGCGATCGAGGTGCGGCGTCGGGAAAACGCAGTATGCGCCGAACGTACGCCGCTTGCGGCCGTGACCGAGGCGGTTCCAGAAAGAACGCGGGCGGCCGGAGCCGCCCGCACCCGTGTTGCGAGGATCCGCGTCAGTTCGGGCGGAACAGGTCCTGCGTTATGCCTGCCGCACCGAAGAGGAAGTCGCGCGAATCTTCCAGCTCGCCGCGCAGCCTGCGCAGATCGACGTCGAGCAGCTTTCCCTTCCATTTGCGCACCTTGCCCGCGACGATCACGGTTTCGACGTTGGAGCGGTCCATCAGCGAGACCACCGCGCCCGGCACGACGTTGAGCGGCGCGACGTTGATCGCTTCGGCGTCGAGGATGATGATGTCGGCCTCCTTGCCCGGGGTGAGCGAGCCGACCTTGGCTCCGAGCTTGAGGTCGTTGGCGCCCTCCTGAGTAGCGAAGCGCAGCACGTCGCGCGAGGTGAGCAGCTCCTGCTGCGGGAAGCCGGTCGCGTACGGCTCGCCGAGCGCCTTGGCGTTCATGAACAGGCGGTGCAGGTTCATCGCGGAGCGCATCTGCGTGAACATGTCCGCGGTCAGCGTGACCTCCACGTCGACGCTGAGCGACGGCGAGATGCCCTTCTCCAGGGTCGTCAGGATCGGCGGGGTACCGTGGCGCATGTTCATCTCGATCGGCACGGCGAGCGAGACGCCGGCGCCGACGCGCTTGACCTCGTTCCAAGCCGGGTCGCTCATCCCGGTCATGTGGATGAACAGGTTGTCCGCACCGAACCTCACGGGACGCTGCCCTGCAGCGATGGCCGTGAACTCGGGCTCCATGCCGAAGCTGCCCACGATATGCGCCGCGACCGGCAGGCCGAGCTGGCGTCCGAGCTGCCAGGCGCGGATGTACGTGCGCGGATCCGCAGGGTTGTTGGGCAGGAGGTAGATCTCTCCACCCATGGTCATGGTCATCAGCTGGTTGCTGGACGAGAAGTACTTGTTCCTGAGGAAGATCGCGCCTTCCGGATACCACGCGCCCGGAGGCGAGCCCAGCAGGTCGGCGCGCGCGCCCTCGAAGAAGCCGAAGACGATGCGCCGATCGGAGTCTGCGCTGCCCTTGATCGCGGCCTCGGAGTGCTCCTTCGAGTAGTGGATCTGCGAGATGTCGTGCGACGTGGTGACGCCCGCGTCGAGCTGGCTGAGCGAGCCGAACAGTTCGCTGATGTGGACGTCCCGCGGCCGGTACACCGGGGCGAAGGTGCCGAGGATGTACTGGAAATAGTTGATCGCGCCGTGCGGCTGGCCGTCGTTGAACAGCAGGCCGTCGGCGATGAAGCTGCGGATCGCGGTCTCGAACTGGTGGTGGTGGGTGTCGACGAAGCCCGGCATCACGATGCGGCCCTCGGCGTCGATCTCGTCGGCGCCGCCGGCATGCAGGTTGCGCCCGACAGCGACGATCTTCTTGCCTTCCACCAGCACGTCGCCGCGCACGATGTCGCCGACGGCCGGGTCCATCGACATGACGTGGCCGTTGCGAATCACGTAGCGCCGGCCGTTCCGGCCGCTGTCCCTGGGAGCCTCGTCGTCGTCGTGCGCCGCTGCAGGGCGCGCCGCGAACAAGCCCATCCCCGCCGCGGCAGCCGCAGTCGCGGTCGAAGCCTTCAGGAAATCGCGCCGCCCGAGTTGCGAGCCAGTATGGTTCTGCGGGATTCCTTTATCGCACAGTATGCACATCTTGGTTTCCCCTCCGAAGTGAAAGTTGCGATACCGCGGCGCGTGCCGCGGGACTTCATGGTGCGTCCAGCATGGATGCAGATCCGGTTCCGGCCTGCCTCTTCGGACAGGCTCGGTTTCGATTCAAGTGTAGCAAAATGTTTTCGGGAAGTCGTCCATAAAGAAGGTGGAAGGCCCTTGCCCACCCGCGCAAGGTGGGCAGGGAACCCGCCCACGCTTAGCCCGGGGAGCGGCTCAGCCCTGAACCCCTATAATCTCGGGCATGCGCGTCGTCAGGATATTCACCCGGAACTCGGGGGAATCGGCGATCGAGGTCCGCGAGGTGCCGATGAGCGAGACCGAAAGGCCCGTGTCAGAAACCTTTGGATGCGACTCCATTTTTTTCCGCGAGACGCCCGAAGGCCACGTCCAGGATTTTCACAACGCTCCCCGGCGCCAGCTGATTTTCCTCACCTCTGGCATCCTCGAGCTCGAGGCGAGCGACGGCCATCGCACCCTGTGCCTGCCGGGGGATCTCATCTTTGCCGAGGACGTACAGGGCAAGGGCCACATCACGCGGTCGCTTCGCGACGTGCGCGGCTTCGTGCACGTGGCCGTGCGCGAGGATTTCGACGTCAGCCGCTGGCCGCTCGTTGAGACTTGAGGTGAAGACCCTGCGCCCCGGACTCCTCGCCCTCGCCCTGGGACTCCTCAGCTTCGCGGCGTCGGCGCAGACCTCGTCGCGCGCCCTGCGCATCCTCGTGCCCTTCTCGGCGGGCGGCGCGAGCGACACCTACACCCGCATCGCGGCGCTGAAGATCACCGAGCAGACGGGCAAGACCTTCGTCGTCGAGAACCGCACCGGCGCGGGCGGCAGGATCGCCTGGGAAGCGGCGGCGAAGTCGGCGCCGGACGGCACGACGGCGGCGCTCATCGACGCCACCTATCCCATGCTCCCC
>DATHHZ010000336.1:0-3126 GCA_035316965.1 Burkholderiales bacterium
ATGTGAATGCCGACGCGTAGCCGGCCGGTCGCAAGAAGGGCCAGCGAGAATGCATCGTCGATTTCCGTCGTAGCCGCGTCATCGAGGCTGAATGCTTCCACTTCGGCGACTGGCAAAGCCCGAGGCTCGGCTATCTCGAACTTCAGAGGAAAATCAGTCCCCTTTGGAAAATATTCGTAGAGAAATCGATTGAGGTGGTAATCGTAGCTTGAGGGCAGCGCGCCGCAGCGCTCCACCAGCTTCGCCGGTGACATGCCGGTCTTTGCGCACGCCTCCTCGAGCGCTTTGGTTTCCGCGCGGTTGCGATCGGGCTTGTACAGGAGCTGTTCCCGGAGCGGCCGGAACTCTTCCGGAAACACGCCGTGCTCGAGCTGCTCAGCCCAGGCTGAAATCTGCATTTGCTGTTGTTTCTTCCTTTCTATGCCGACGAGCGCGGCGCGCAGCGTCTCGGGCGGCGCAGCCCGATACCGCCCCCTGCCCTTCCGGTAGAAGTACATCGGCGCCGAGTGCAGCTTCACCAGAATACCGGCTGCCTCCACCGCCGAAGGCGTGCGGCCGCAATACTCGCGCGCGAGCTCGGTGAATCCGAATTCTTCCGTGCCGCAGCACTGCCACAGGAAGTCCGCGTCGATACCGCCCGCCAACGCCTCGGCTCGCGCGAGCAGCTCCACGGCGGCGGGCTCAGGAAACCGCAATAGCACATCCCTTGACTTGATCTTGGCTCGCTTGCCATGCGGTGCCTCGACCTGGAGGGTGTTGTCGCTGTCGGCGAGCACCGTGGCGACTTTAAATCCACCGCTGTCTTCGTAGAGAACGTTCACGAAAGGGAGGCAAACGGGAAAAGAGCCGCGTCGCGCCGGCCCGATGAGTGCCATAATTATATCGCAGTATCGTTCCTGTTCACGCCGACAAAGACGCCAACGATTGCCACATGGCCAAGATCGAATCGATTGCCGTCGCAACCGTCCGGGTCCCGCTAGACAGAGTGACGAGCTTCGCCACGCGCTCGGTTTCGGCGCGGGACTACGGGCTAGTCAAAGTGCGTGCAGGGGGCGTCGAGGGTATCGGATTCTGCTACGCAGGTTCTTCCGGGGGAACGCTCGTTGCGCAAGCTGTGGAGCAGCTCCTTGCGCCGGGCCTGCTCGGCCGCGAAAGCCTGCTCGTCGAGGGCCTTTGGCAGCGCATGTTCGAGGAAACATTGCTGCACGGACGCTCCGGCAGCGTCATGCGCGCGATCTCGATCCTGGACTGTGCGCTTTGGGACCTGAATTCGCGCGCGTCGAAACTTCCGCTTTACATGTATCTCGGCGCTGTGTTGGATGAGGCCGTCCCGGCGTACGCAAGCGGCGGCTACTACCTCCCGGGCAAGACGCCGAAAAAGCTCGGCGAGGAAATGGCGGGCTACGCAAAAGCCGGTTTTCGTGCCGTGAAGATGAAGGTGGGACGGCTCTCTCCCAAGGAAGAGGAAGCGCGCGTAAAAGCTGCGCGCAACGCGATCGGGCCCGACGTCGCCTTGATGCTGGATGCGAACAACGCCTGGCACGATTTGCCGACCGCGATGCGTTATATGGAGCGCTTCGAACTCTACGACCCATATTGGATCGAGGAGCCGTTCTTCCCCGATGATATTGACAACCACGCGCGCCTGGCGAAACTCACGCGCGTGACGGTTGCCACGGGAGAGATTGGCACTGGGCGTTGGCATTTCAAGGAAATCCTCGATAAGGGCGCGGCGCAGATCCTGCAGACGGACGCCCTCGTGTGCGGCGGTGTCTCTGAATGGAGAAAAATTGCCGCTACCGCATCGAGCTATGGCGTCACTGTCTGCCCGCACTGGTTTCACGACCTGCACGCGCAGCTTGTAGCGGCAACACCCAACGCACGCTACGTGGAGTTCTTCCCCGACGACCAAGTGCTCAATTTTCGGCGTCTCATCGATACGCAACTGAAAACAAAAGACGGCATGCTGATTCTGCCGAAAACGCCCGGCCTCGGGTTTGGGTTCGATGAAAAAGCCGTCGCCCGCTATGCACTCAAAGACGGAGAGTCGGTCTGGAAGATGCTGAAGGTGAAGTAGTCAATCCATTCCGGCGAATTCCAGTATCAGCGGGATTTGTTCGGGAAAGCTCGCAAGGGTGTGGTCGCCTCCTTGCACGACGACCCGCTTCGCGCCCCTGTACTTTCTCACCGCCGCTCGGTAGTCGAGCACTTCGTCCCCGGTTTCCACGAGGAGCAGGTAGTGCTCGGGGTGCACTTTGTTCACGAAGAGATCCTTCCATTGCCGCAGGTGCTCTTCGGTGAGCTCGTAGCTCTCGTCCCCGTGAAAGGCCCGTTGCGGGCCGACGTAGGCGCGAAGGCTCACGTGCGGGTCGACCGCCGGATTGATCAGCACCGCGCGCACGCTATGCTCCTCAGCCAGCCAGGTCGCATAGAATCCGCCAAGCGAGCTCCCGACTAGCGTGATTTTTTCCTTCGAGTGTCGCTCCATCTCGGCTTCCAAGACCGCCACGGCCCTGTCCGGTAGGTGAGGCAATTGCGGGCAGGCAAATTCCGCCCCCTTGCCTTGCCCATCGAGGTATCGCTTCAAGAGCTGCGCCTTGGCGGATTGCGGCGAACTGTTGAATCCGTGGAGATAAATGATCACGCTCGCGTCGTCGGGGCCGCCCGCATTGAGAGGGAAGCGAGCAGCAGCTCGTGGATACCCCCGAACCCCCCGTTCGACATGACAAGAACCTGATCGCCCGAGTGCGCCTCGGCAACGATGGCCGCGACGAGCCGCTCAAGATCGTTCTCGATACTCACTCGATTGCCAAGCGGCGCGAGCGTAGCAGAAGCATCCCAGCCGAGGTTCGCGCCATAGCAAAAAATCCTGTCAGCCTGTTCGAGGCTTGCGGGCAGGCGGTCCTTCATCAGGCCGGCTCTCATCGTGTTTGAACGCGGCTCGAGGACGGCCAAGATGCGCGCGCTTCCTACTTGATCACGCAGGCCGGAAACCGTCGTCGCGATGGCCGTCGGGTGGTGCGCGAAATCATCCCAGACTGCAACACCCGCAGCCGTGCCCCGCAGCTCCATGCGGCGCCGGACGCCCTTGAAGCGCTCGAGCGTTTGGATAGCTCGCTTCGGATC
>DATHHZ010000337.1:0-2096 GCA_035316965.1 Burkholderiales bacterium
GTCGGTGCTGGTGCCGCTCTTGGAGGTCTTTGCGGGTCGTGCGGTCGCGGGTACGCGTGAAGGTTTTTTCGCGCGCGTCGAGGCTTTGCCGGACTCTTCGCCCGATAGTGCCGTCTTTCGGGCCGCGGGAGTCAACGGTCCGCCCTGGCTCGGCTCGTCGTCGTAGCTCAACACCAGCCGCTCGCCCGCCTGAATTCGATCGACCGTGCGCATCAGGTGCGGCATCATCGTCTGCAAATCGGTGAGGAGCGGCGCGTCGGATCGAGCGCGAGTCAGATCGTGCGGATCGAGCGAAATCATCAGGATCGTCTCATCCCACAATGGGGCGCGCGCGAGAATATCTCCCTGTGGGCCGCAGACTATCGACCCGCCGGTAAAAGTCTTTCCGCCCTCAGTGCCGACGAGATTCACAAGGGCCACGAACACGCCGTGTTCCTCCGCGATATCGCGGGCGAGACGCTCCCAGCGCTTCAGGTTCGCCGGAACGGAGCCCTCGTCCTCGCGCGGCCATACTCCGCGCGCTGGCGACGCCGAGACGACGAACACTATCGTCGCCCCGTCGAGGGCGGCGACAGTCCCCGTCAGGCTGTGCCAGGCGTCTTCACAGATGAGCATGGCCGCGCGGCCCCACTCGGTGTCGAACGCGCGCACCTCGAATCCGCGGTCGACGAATCTTTCCTCGTCGAACATCCCGTACGTCGGCAGGAACAGCTTGCGGTGGACGTGCCGGATCACCGGCTGGTCGCCTCCCAGCGTCACATAGAGCGCGCTATTATAGAAGGCGTTGTTCCACACCTCGTAGAACCCAATGCACACATCGAGAGTCCGCGGTGTAGTAACTGCGGTGGCGTACTGCGCCTGAAGGTCTCGGGCGAAAGCACCGGCTGTCAGGGCGACGTCGCGTACGCCCCCTTCGACGAAATATCCGGTGAGCGCCGTTTCCGCAAAGACCGCCACATCGGGACGCGGATCGAGCGAGTCGATTTGCGAAAAAATGCCGGCCAGGCGGGCGAGGTTTGTGACATAGTCGCCCTTTCGCGGCTTGAACTGAACTACGACGAGATGAATAGATCGATCCATCCATCTGAAGTTGCCATAGCGCAGAGGTACAATCAACCGCTGCGCGCGCTCGTTCTGGCTGTGCTTTTGTTTACGCCCGCGCTGCTGGGCGCCCAGCAGACCGGTACCAACGACACGGAGGCCTGGACGATCGTCCCGATGCCCCAGGCGTCCCTGGTTCTGGCCCGCGATGGGTCACTCATCGGAGAGATCGGTAAAGAGATCCGCACCAGCGTCTCGATCAAGACGCTGCCGAAGTATCTGCCGCAGGCGTTCGTTGCCGTAGAAGATCACCGCTTCTACCAGCACGACGGGGTCGATGTCGTCGGCATCGCCGGCGCCCTCAAGGACAACATCTTCGGCGAGCGCCGCGGAGCGAGCACCATCACGCAGCAGTTGGTGGGCAACATGCATCCCACGCTCATCGATCGCACGGACAGGAGCCTGGGCCGGAAGCTCGCGGAGCAGTCGGCCGCGCGCGAGATGGAAAAGCACTACAGCAAGGAACAGATACTCGAAGGGTATCTGAACCAGATTGGATTCGGGCACGGGTGGTACGGAGTCGAGAGCGCGTCGCGCCATTATTTCGGAAAGAGCGCGTCGAAGCTGTCACTGGCGGAGGCAGCCGCACTGGCGGCGATGCCCAAGGGGCCGGCGCTTTATGATCCGCTCAAATATCCAGATCGCGTCCGGCAGCGGCGCAACGTCGTGCTGTCGCTGATGGCCGGTCAGGGCTACATCTCGTCCGCGCAGGCGGCAGCGGCGCAAGCGGCTCCGCTCGTCACCTTCCCGAATGGGGGATACTCCGCCTACTCGCCCTGGTTCGTCGATGTCGTTCGCGTCCAGGCGACGCGCGCGGGGATTCCGGTCGGCGAAGGCGGCTATCGGATTTTCACGAGCCTCGATCCCATTCTTCAGAACGCCGCGATGAGCGCACTGCTCGAGGAGACGGCGGCGGTAGAATCGCAGCCCGACTACGCGCATCCCAAGTTCGTTCGCGGGGCGGACCCGCGGGCCGGAGGACGCACGACAACCAA
>DATHHZ010000338.1:0-2640 GCA_035316965.1 Burkholderiales bacterium
CTCTCCTGCTGCAGGAGAAAGGCCTCGCGCTGCGCATCGGGAAGCTCTCCGAGCGCGGCAAGCAGCCGCTCCACCGCACGCTTTCGGTCCAGACGCAGGTCGGCGGCGATCTCCCCGGCGGGAAGGTCCTCGAGGACGGATTCGCTTTCCTCGTGGCTCAGGAACGACGCCCGGCCGTTCGCGCGGTAGAAATCCATCAGGCGATTGTGTGCGATGGCGTATACCCAGGAAGTGAATTTCGCCCGGACTTCATAGCGCCCGCGGGAGTTGACGACGCGCATCCAGAGGTCCTGGAATAATTCCTCGGCTGATTCCGCATTGCCGACCTGTCGCAGCAGGAAACGGTACAAGGGGAGACGATGGCGGCGGTAGAGCGCTTCGAACGCTCCGGCATCGCCCTTGCCGTAGCGCAGCATCAGCTCCTCGTCGCTCGCTTCGCTCCTCATGCGGCGCAAGTGTAGCGCCTCAGCAGGCCTCCGGTGCCGCACGGGGCGCACGTGAGGCGGGACAGGCAGGACCGAAGCGAGGACCGACATCCTGGAGTTAACGGCGGCAGCGCAGGAACGGGGTTACGGACAGCCACGCTCACTTTCCCGCACGGATGATCTCGTCGAGCTTCTGACCCTCTATGTTGGTGTTGACCTGCATCCACAGCGGAAGGTGATCTGACATCTGAAAGGTGAACGCCGTCTTCTCCAGGTCCGGGAACAGCTCTTTCGAGCTCCCGGCGTAGAAATCGACCACGCCCGCCTGGTTCGAGAAATTCTCCGGATAGCCGGGGTAATGCAGAATTTGATCGTAGCGCTTGTTCTGGGCCAGGTTCGTGCCGAAGGACTTGCCCTTGAGGGCGGCAGGCATCTGAAGCCCTTTCCCGGTCAAAGCCGCGAGCTGCTCGGGCGTTTCGATATTGAAGTCCCCGACTATGATGAGATCCTTGTCCTCGGAGGTCTTCTCGTTCCGCTTCAGATCGATCCATTCTGCGAGAGACTGCAGCTCCACCAGACGCCCCGCGGGTGTCCCCCACTGCGCGTGCGCCGCCAGAAAGACGAAATCGAAACTGCCGGCGCTGAACGACGCCATGAAGGGCTCGCGCCACCAGTCGAATTTGGGCAGATACAGGTTTCCGACTTTCTCGCGCGGTGGATTGGCCGTGGCGGCGAATCCGCTGAATGCGACTGCCCTCTTGTCGTAAACGAATCCGACGCGTTCATTGTTTCCGCCCGAATCTCTCAGCGCGTCGGAATAGATGACCCGCCAGGTCGGCCCGAGCACCTCGAGGACGCGGCCCAGGTCCGTCAGGTTGTCCCGAAGTTCCGCGATGCTGATGAGGTCGAACTGACCCAGGACCTCGGCGATGTAATGGATCGCCGCTTCGCTGCGCGCCTTCTTGCCGAACTCCCGGATGTTCCAGGTGGCGATGTTGAGCGTCTCGTCGAGCTTCGAGGACGGGATCCCGGCGTTCGCGATTCTCGCCTGCAGGACCTTCAGACCCTTGGCGATTTCCGGCGAAATATCTCCGTGGTTCATGATGATCCCCTTCCAAATGAGCTGTCATTCTGAGGGCGCAGCCCGAAGAATCTGCTTTCGATTATTCAAAAGCAGATCCTTCGCTTCGCTCAGGATGACGGGCCCTTTGCGCCCCGAATCGCGCGCCAGAGGCGGTCCGGGGTCGCCGGCATGTCGAAGCGCGTGACGCCCGCCTGCCGAAGGGCATCCGATACGGCGTTCATGAGCGCGGGGAGCGAGCCGCTCACGCCCGCTTCGCCCACGCCTTTCGCTCCGAGAGGGTTCGCGGCGGTCGGCACCGGGTGCTCGCGGATCGCGAGCCCCGCAACGAGGCCCGCGCGCGGCATCGGGTAGTCCATGAAGCTCCCGGTGAGGAGCTGGCCGGTGTCCGGATCGTAGACCGCGTGCTCGCCGAACACCTGCCCCGCCCCTTGGGTGATTCCGCCCTGCATCTGGCCTTCCACGATCTGGTGATTGACGATGTTGCCGGCGTCGTCCACCGCGGTGAAGCGCACGACTTCGGCGGTGCCGGTCTCGGGCTCGATCTCGACCTCGGCGACATGGCAGCCGTTGGGGAAGGTCACGCCGAACTTGCCCTCGGTCTTCACGTCGAGCGCCTGCGGCGTGCCCGCGTACTTCTGCGCGAGCGCGAGCAGCGTGACCGTGCGATCGGTGCCCTTGATGCGGTAAGAGCCTTCGCGGAATTCGATATCGGCGGCGGCGGCTTCGAGATCTTTCGACGCGAGCGCCAAGCCTTTCTCCACCACCTCCTTTGCCGCGAGCTGCATAACGCTTCCGACGCCGAGGAGCGAGCGCGAGCCGCCGGTCGCGTTGCCGATCAGGCGCACCGCAGGGTCGCCGTTCCTGAGGCGGAAATTTTCCATCGGCACGCCGGTGACGGCGGAGACGATCTGCGCGTAGCTCGTCTCGTGGCCCTGCCCGTGCGAGTGCGAGCCGGTGTACACCGTCACCCCTCCGGTCGGGTGCACGCGGACCTTGCCGGACTCGTAGAGCCCCGCCCCGGCGCCGAGCGCGCCCACGAGCTTGGAAGGCGCGATGGAGCACGCTTCGATGTACGTCGAGAAGCCGACGCCGAGGAGGCGGCCCTGCTTCCGCGCCTCCGCCTGCTCGGCC
>DATHHZ010000339.1:0-5746 GCA_035316965.1 Burkholderiales bacterium
CGTATCCCAGACGCACGCTGCGATGATCCAGACGGCACGGGTGCTCGTGGCCTTCGACGGCTTCACCGATAAGGACGACATTCTGTGCTACCTGCCCATGGCCTGGGTCGGAGATTTCCTCTACTCCTACGCGCAGATGCACGTCGCCGGTTTCTGTCTCAACTGCCCCGAGTCCCCGGACACCGTGATGACCGATCTGCGCGAGATCGGCCCGACCTATTACTTCGGGCCGCCGCGGGTGTACGAGAACATCCTGACCCAGGTGATGATCCGTATCGAGGACGCGGGCTGGATCAAGCGCCGCATGTTCCACACCTTCATGGCCGTCGCCAAGCGCGTCGGGATGGGAATCCTCGAGGGCAGGCCCGGGATACCGCTCCGGGACCGGCTGCTTTATCGGCTTGGCGAGATCCTCCTATACGGGCCGCTCAAGAACGTGCTCGGCATGTCGCGCATCCGCGTCGCCTACACCGGGGGCGAGGCGATCGGTCCGGACCTGTTCGATTTCTACCGCTCCATCGGCATCAACCTGAAGCAGCTCTACGGTATGACCGAGACCTGCGTGACGGTGTGCATGCATCCCTCGGGCGACGTCAAGCTCGAAACCGTGGGCCCGCCCATGCCCGGGGTCGAGGTACGCATCGCCGATTCGGGCGAAGTACTGGTGCGCTCCCCGGGTCTCATGAAGGAGTACTACAAGCGGCCCGACGCGACGCGCGAGGCGATCGACCCGGAGGGCTTCTTCCACACCGGTGACGCGGGCTATTTCGATGCCCGGGGCCACTTGAAAATCATCGACCGCGCAAAAGACGTGGGCAAGCTCGCCGACGGCACCTTGTTCGCGCCGAAGTATCTCGAGAACAAGCTCAAGTTCTTCCCCTACATCAAAGAGGCAGTGTGCTTCGGTCCGGGGCGCGACAAGGTCTGCGCGTTCATCAACATCGACATGGCCGCTATCGGCAACTGGGCCGAGCGGCGCAACCTGCCGTATACCGGCTACGCGGACCTCGCCTCGCAGCCCGTGGTGCTCGATCTCATCCGCGAATGCGTGGAGAAGGCCAACCGCGACCTCGCGCTGGACTCCACGCTAGCCAACTCGCAGATCCGTCGTTTCCTCGTTCTGCACAAGGATCTCGAGGCCGACGACGGCGAGCTCACGCGCACGCGCAAGGTACGACGTGGCCACATCGGAGACAAGTACGCGGTGCTGGTAGACGCTCTCTACTCGGACAAGACGAGCTGTTTCGTCGAGACGCAGATGCGCTTCGAGGACGGCCGCACCGGAACGGTGTCGGCCGACCTGCAGATCGTGGAGGCGAAGACCTTCAGCGCGGCCGCGGCCAGGAAAGCGGCTTGAATTCCTTTTCGCCCGACATGACCGCAGGCAGGAAAACCGGCAGGCCGATCCTCGAGATCGACGACATCTCGCTTGCCTTTGGCGGGGTGGTTGCGCTCCAGGGCGTCTCCTTCGACGTCCAGGAGCACGAGATTCGCGCCATCATCGGCCCGAACGGCGCCGGCAAATCCTCGATGCTCAACGTCATCAACGGCGTATACCACCCGCAGCAAGGAACGGTTGCCTTCAAGGGCCGCAAGCGCCGCAACGTGGATCCTCACGAGGCGGCGCAGCAGGGTATCGCTCGGACCTTCCAGAACATCGCGCTCTTTCGCGGCATGACGGTGCTCGACAACATCATGACCGGACGCAACCTGAAGATGAAATCCAATTTCCTGCAGCAGGCAGTCTATTGGGGTGCCGCGAGGCGCGAGGAGCTCGAGCACCGCGCCAAAGTCGAGGTAGTCATCGACTTTCTCGAGATCCAGCACATCCGCAAGACCCCGGTGGGCCGGCTGCCGTACGGCCTGCAAAAGCGAGTGGAGCTCGCGCGCGCTCTTGCTGCGGAGCCGGAGCTGTTGTTACTCGATGAGCCTATGGCCGGCATGAACCTCGAGGAAAAGCAGGACATGAGCCGTTTCATCCTCGACGTCAACGACCAGATGGGCACGTCAATCGTGCTGATCGAGCACGACATGAGCGTGGTCATGGACCTCTCGGATCGGGTGGTCGTGCTGGACTACGGCCGCAAGATCGCCGACGGGACGCCCGATGAGGTGCGCAGCAACAAGGGCGTGATCGACGCGTATCTGGGAGTCGCGCACTAGCATGCAATTCTTCTTCGAAGTGCTGATCGGCGGGCTGCTGGCGGGGGTGATGTATTCGCTCGTGGCGCTCGGCTTCGTACTGATCTACAAGGCCTCGGGCGTGTTCAATTTCGCGCAGGGCGCGATGGTGTTCTTCGCAGCTCTCACGACTGTGGGATTCATGTCGATGGGCGCCCCGTTCTGGCTGGCGGTGGCGCTCGCGCTTCTCGCGATGGTGGCGCTCGCGTTTTTCACCGAGCGCGTGGTGCTGCGCCCGCTCGTCAATCAGCCTCAGATCACGCTCTTCATGGCGACCATCGGTTTGACCTTCTTCATCGAGGGCATCGCGCAGCTCACCTGGGGCGCCCAGGTCCACGCGCTCGACCTGGGCATCGCCGACGAGCCGATCGAATGGCTGATGCGCAATACCGGGATGAACATCAGCAAATTCGATCTCGTCGCCTCCGGGATCGCGGCCGCGCTGGTGGCGGTGCTCGCGGTGTTCTTCAACAAGACCCGCACAGGGCGGGCGCTGCGCGCGGTCGCCGACGACCATCAGGCGGCCCTCGCCGTCGGCATCTCGCTTCAGAGGATCTGGGTGATCGTGTGGATTGTCGCCGGATTCGTCGCGCTCGTAACCGGGCTGCTATGGGGTGCGCGCAACGGCGTGCAGTTCGCACTGACCTTTCTCGCGCTGAAGGCGTTGCCGGTGCTGATCCTGGGCGGGTTCGAATCGATCGCCGGGGCCATCGTCGGCGGGCTTATCGTAGGCGCATCGGAAAAACTCGCCGAGGTCTACATCGGCCCGCACGTCGGCGGCGGCATCGAATCCTGGTTCCCCTATGTGCTCGCGCTCGCTTTCCTCCTGGTGCGCCCCGAGGGTTTGTTCGGAGAGAAGCGCATTGATCGCGTCTGATTCTGTCTGCGTCACCCTCGCGGAAGCGGGGGTCCAGGCCTTTGTCGCACCAACTGGATTCCCGCTTTCGCGGGAATGACGGAACCGACATGCTCTACCGCGAAGCCGGGCAGTTCAAGACCACCTACGCCGCGGACCAGCAGCTCTTTCCGATCCGCCAGGATCGGATCGGCATTGCGATCCTCCTCGCGGTCGTCTTCGTCGGCGTGCCGCTCGCCGCTGAGACGCCCGCGATTGCCGGCGCGATCGACTTCAACTACTGGTTCAGCGGCGTGTTGATTCCGTTCCTCATCTTCTCGCTCGCTGCTCTGGGCTTGAACATCCTCACCGGTTACGCCGGGCAGCTTTCACTCGGCACCGCGGCGTTCATGGCGGTGGGCGCTTTTGCCGCCTACAACTTCGAGCTTCGGGTGCCGGGCATTCCGATGCTCGCTTCTTTCATCCTCGCGGGCGTCGTCGCTGCACTGATAGGCATCGTCTTCGGCTTGCCGAGCCTGCGCATCAAGGGTTTCTATCTCGCGGTCGCGACGCTTGCGGCCCAGTTCTTCGTCGTATGGGCGCTGACCAAGTTCGGCTGGTTTTCCAATTACAGCTCCTCCGGCGTGATCACCGCGCAGAAGCTCGTCGTCTTCGGCTACGCAGTCGACACCCCGGTGAAGCGCTACCTGCTGGTGCTCGCGATCGTGAGCGTCATGGCGCTGGCGGCAAAGAACATGGTGCGCAGCTCCATCGGCCGGGCGTGGATGGCGGTGCGCGACATGGACGTCGCGGCCGAGGTCGTCGGAATCCCGATGATGAAAACCAAGCTCCTCGCGTTTGCCATCAGCTCCTTTTACTGCGGCGTGGCCGGCGCGCTTTACGCGTTTGCCTATCTGGGCACGGTTGAACCGGCGGGATTCGAGCTCGAACTTTCCTTCAGAATCCTCTTCATGGTCATCGTCGGCGGCGTCGGCAGCATCATGGGATCGTTCCTCGGCGCCGCCTTCATCGTGCTCCTGCCGATCTTCATGGACCTTTCGGCCGCCTCGATCGAGCGCTCTTTCGGCTTCGCCCTTCCCGCTGGGCTGGTGTCCAACCTGACCCTGATCCTGTTCGGCGCGCTCATCATCTTTTTCCTCGTCGTCGAACCGTTGGGCCTTGCGCGCCTGTGGCAAATCGCCAAGGAAAAGCTGCGGCTCTGGCCTTTTCCCCACTGAACCGGGCCGGTTTTCCCATGCGCGACAATTGGGGCTATAGTAGGCGCGGCTGTTCATTCCGATAACCTGTAGAAACAGGGAGATCACCATCCAAAGGAGGGCTCCAATGTTGCGAAAAATCAGACGCGCCGCGCTCCTGGGCGCCGCGGCATTCGCCGTCGCGGGCAGCGCCTATTCGCAGAACGAGCAGTTCGTCCCGATGAACGGTTACTGGGTCGGTCCCTACGCGGCCGGCGGCTCGGGAATCTTCGGCGGCCTGATCGACTACATGCAGATGATCAACGCCCGCGACGGCGGAATCAACGGCGTCAAGGTCACTTGGGAGAAGTGCGAGACCGAGTACAACAACGCGCGCGGTGTCGAGTGCTACGAGCGCACCAAGAAGCGGGGCCCGACGGGAGCGTCGCTCGTGCATCCGCTTTCTACCGGCATCACCTATTCGCTCATCGATAAAGGGACATCCGATCACATTCCCATCGTGTCGATCGGCTACGGCCGCACTGACGCCTCCGATGGGCGCGTGTTTCCGTGGGTGTTCCCCCTCATCACCAATTACTGGAGCCAGAACACCGCCAAGATCAAGTTCATCGGCATGAAGGAAGGCGGGATGGACAAGCTGAAGGGCAAGAAGATCGTGAATATCTATCACGACTCGGCCTACGGAAAGGAAACGATTCCCGTGCTCGATGCGCAGGCGAAGAAATACGGCTTCGAAGTGAGCCATATCCCGGTCGCGCACCCGGGCAACGAGCAGCAGGCGCAATGGCTGCAGGTCCGGCAGATCAAGCCCGACTGGGTGATCCTGCGCGGCTGGGGCGTGATGAACCCGACCGCGCTCAAGGCCGCCGCCAAGATCGGCTTCCCGCGCACCAAGATCGTGGGCGTATGGTGGAGCGGCGCCGAGGAAGACGTGATCCCGGCGGGCGATGCGGCCAAGGGCTACATCGCGGCTGCGTTCAACGTTTCCGGCAGCAACTACCCGGTGGTCAAAGAGATCGAGAAGTTCGTCTACGCCAAGGGCAAGGGCGAGATGGAGGACAAGAGCCGCGTCGGCAGCATCTACTACAACCGCGGCGTCGTTTTCGGCATCGTCACTACCGAGGCGATCCGCACGGCCCAGGAAAAATATGGCAAGGGCAAGCCGATGACCGGCGACCAGATCCGCTGGGGCCTCGAGAATCTCAACATCGACGACAAGAAGCTGAAGCAGCTCGGCGCGACCGGCTTCATGCAGGCGCTGAAAGTGTCCTGCATGGACCACGAGGGCGGCGGGTCGGTGAAGTTCCTCCAGTGGGACGGGGCGAAGTGGAACACGATCACCGACTGGATCACCTCCGACCAGTCGATCGTGAGGCCGATGATCGAGGAGTCCGCGGCGAAATACGCCAAGGAAAAAGGCATCACCCCGCGCGATTGCTCGAAAGAAGGCTGACCCTCACCCGCTCGCTACGCTCGCACCCTCTCCCGCTTGCGGGAGAACGTGAACGACCCT
>DATHHZ010000340.1:0-2475 GCA_035316965.1 Burkholderiales bacterium
TGGGGAAATTCCTGATATCGCCATAAGCAACCGGACGTGACTCGGTCGTACGCCTTAGCTGCAATCGCGTATATCCTTCCCTGCCGACTCCCTCAAGCCAACACGACCGTCACGATGCGTAAAGCCGTAGACGCGGCCTCAGCCGCATCTCTTTCCGCAGGGCAGCGACCGTCAGATCAACGCGGCGCCTGCTCTAGCTACGGTAACTGACCAGTGCGTCGCCCAGCGCGTCTTTGAGCGGACCCAGCCACTGCTCGTAGTGCTTCCACTGGTCGAGTCCCTCGCGGAAAATCGGCTGGCGCACCTGCTCGGAGCTCGCCGTGCGTACGCTGCGCTCGGTCTTGTAAAAATCGACGCAGGCGGGCTCGAACTTGAGGTCGCAGAAATCGAGAATCCGCCGCACGTTGCCGTCCAGGTCATCGACGACGTCCTCATGCTGCACTCGGAGGATCCGGCCCGGAAGCACCTCGTCCCAGTGTCGCATCAGCTCGAGATACGTCCGGTAGTACCGCGCGATGCCCTCGATGCTATAAGTGAATTCCTGGCCGCGCGCATAGAGTTGCTTCAGGTTGCTGAAGCAACACGCCAAAGGTTCGCGCCGCGCGTCGATGATCTTCGCATTCGGCAACATCAGGTGTATCAGGCCGATGTGCCGGAAATTGTTCGGCATCTTGTCAATGAAGTGTGGCTTGCCCGTTCGGTAGACCCGCGTGTCCGCCAGATACTTCTCGCCGAGGCGCCGGAACTCCTCGATCGGCATTTCCTGCAACACGCCCGGGTAACGCGGGTGGTCGAGGTCCGGATCACGCCCCTGCAGCTCCATGGCCACGCGGGGAATATCGCCAAGCTCCTGCGTACCCTCCACACGTGAGTGGGAGGAGAGGATCTGTTCGATCAGGGTCGAGGCGGAGCGCGGCAAGCCGAGTACGAAGATCGGCTCGCGGCTCGGCACGCCCGAGCCGGCGCGGTGCGCGAAGAATTCCTGGCTGCAGACCTTCTTCTGGTTGGCCGTGTTGAGCTCGATCAGCTCGGGGCGATAGCGGCTTCCGGTGCGCTTGAGTGCGTTCCCGCGCTCGTAGAACTGCCACGAGCGCGGGTAGTCCCGGCGGTCCTCGTAGGCCTTGCCGAGCGCGAAGCACAGGTGGTAGCGATCGACCAGGGCGGTGCCCGGCTCGGCCTCCGCGATCGCAAGGCGCGCCAGCTCCTCGTCCGTGAAGCGGTAGGTTTTGAGGTTCGCGAGGCTCCAGTAGGCGTCGCCGAAATCCGGCCGCTGCTCGGCTGCGGCCCGGTAGCAGGCGACTGCCTCGTCGCGGCGTCCTTCGGTCTTCAGCGAATGCGCGATCGACAGGTGCAGCTCCGCCCGTACGCGGGCATCGTTGGCAGGGTTTGCCAGGAGCTCCCGGTAGAGCTCGACGGCCTTGTTGTGGTGACCGAGACCCACGATTGCGGCCGCATACATGGTGAGATACTCGCGCTTGCCGGGCTCGCGCGCGAGCAGCTTCTCGAACTCCGCGCGGGCCGCCGCATGCTTGTGGCGATCGAGCAGCACGCACCCGTAATCGTGGCGGGCCGCGAGGTAGTCCGGGGCGCGCTCCAGCACCGCCGCAAGCAGGTACTCGGCGTCGTCGAAGACCTCGAGTGCCACGCCGATGCGGGCCAGCAACCGCATCGCCTCGATGTGGTCGCCGTGGGTCAGCAGGAACGCGCGGATCAGCTTCTCGGCGCCCACGATGTCGCCATCGGCAAACAGGCCGGTCGCCGTGATCACCTCCGGCGCCATGCTCTTCAGGGTCGCGACCTGGGCGGCGGCGGCGGCCG
Source organism: Burkholderiales bacterium (assembly GCA_035316965.1). Taxonomy (GTDB): domain Bacteria; phylum Pseudomonadota; class Gammaproteobacteria; order Burkholderiales; family SG8-39; genus VBDM01. The sequence goes on from DATHHZ010000340.1 coordinate 1,819, forward strand.
CGTTGGCACCGTCGCCGATCATCCGGTAGAGCCCCTCGAGCATGCTCCAGGTAGCGGGCAGGGCCCCGTTCAGCTGCACCGCCTGTTGGTACGCCTCGATCGCGGCCGCGGCGTTCTTCAGCGCGACGTAACAGTGGCCGCGCTCCTGGTACAGGCGGCTGAATTTCGGGTGGTGGCGCTCGAGGCGCTCGAGGGTCGCCAGCGCCTCGCTGAGGCGCTGCGCCTGCCGCTGGCCGAGCGCGAGCAGGTACAGTACGTCCCGATTCTCGGGTACCTCGGCCTCGAGAACTGCCGCCGCCGCGACGGCTGCGTCGAAGCGCCGCTCCTTGAGGAGGCTGCGGATCCGATGGAGCTCGCGTTCCACGGACGAGGAGCCAGCAACGGCCGGGCTTGGCGTCATGCGGTCTTGAAAGAAAAAGGCGGGCTTCGGGCCCGCCTTCGAGTGTAGCGCAAGCGCTGTGCGCGCTTGCGGTGGCGGAGGCGGCCAGCCGGCTGGTGCCGCCCGGGTAGCCGACCGCCGTGAGCCTTAGAACTTCAGGCCCAGCTTTACGCCGAGCACCCGCGGCCGCAGCGGCACTTCCGACTTGATGAACTGCGCCGAGGAGGTGAACAGGCTCGCGCTGCTATTGCCCAGATTCGAGCCGTACAGCTGGGCGG
>DATHHZ010000341.1:0-3298 GCA_035316965.1 Burkholderiales bacterium
CGTGAGGCCGCTTAACGCTGCGACCGCAGCATCGCGGATCTGGCGGCGCAGATGATTGGCCATCGCTCAGGGAGCCGAAAGCTGGAGTAGTACGGTGCTGCCATCGCCAACCGGCTCCCGGCCCCGTATGGTGTACGTCACCGCGCCGATCAGCAGGGTCTTGCCGACGGCTGAAGCGGGGAAGTCTGACGCCTTGCCAAGAGCAACCGGGTTCGTGCCCGAAACCCCGAACTGCTCCAGATACGCAGCATCGAAGATGACGTTCACCGCCGTTACACCGTTGTACGTCGCAGCCGAGGCGAACTCCGCAGGATTGAAGAAAACATCGAGGTCTTCTGAGAACATCGGAAAAACGCCAGAAAAAAGCCCGGCCGAAGACGGGCTTTCACCATAAGGCGTCTAGACGATGTGCTTCTTGCCGCCGGCGGTGACGCTCACCAGCGAGGGGCCAGTCACAATCGTGCCGACATAGCCCAGGAAGCCGCCAGCGACCTTCTTCGGGTCGACGGCTTGCGAGGACGTGCTGTTGGCCGTATTGACGGCGAAGGTCGCGCCTGCGATATCCGCCGCGCCGGTGCCGTTGGCGTCCGACGCCGACTGCAGCTTGCCGGCAATGGTGCCCGTGACGGCTCCTAGTTGCTGAATGACGAGGAGCTCGCCGTCATAAGGCCGGACATCCAGCCACTTACCGGCGCCGCTGGTCGCATTGGCGGTCGCGGCGGCGGAGACGGCGTCGATCAACGACGTCATGGTTGCTGCACCTGCTTGACTGAGTAGCATGCTATTTCTCCTTCTTGCCGGATTTGCCGGCGTCGAGTTTCAATTCGGGCTCGGCAACGACCGGCGCTTCGGGGATCTTCTCCACCGCGCCGATCGAGACGAGAAAAACGACCAGGGCGGCTTCCAGGTCTTCGATGTCGCCAGGCTTCATGTGCCTGTCGACGCCGATGCACACACCGCGGATGGCTTTGACTCTCATAGGCGATCTCCTGAAAATGCGCCGGAATGCTCAGGAGAGATTCGTCGAAACGACGAACGCCTGCGGATAACGGAGCAGGACGTCGACCATCCACAGCGCGCGGATGCCGACCTGCGCCTGATTGAAACGAGTCCCGCCGTTATCCATCGAGAGCTCGAGCACGCCCCACTCGCCGATCACCAGCTGGTCCCAGGATCCGAAGACTAGGTTGCCGGAGGCGAGCTGCTCGGAGGACATCGCATTGAAACCGACGCACAGGCCGTTCAGCATGTTGCCGGCCCACAGCGGGGTGTCCGTGCTGCTGAACCGCTGCACCTGCATGAGCTTTGCAGCACCCGCGGTGTTCGTCACCCAGCCCGGATTGCCGAGGATCGCGTTCACGCCGCCTGCGGTCGAGACGAACGCCAGGATCTTGGCATAGGTCGCCGACGCGGCGTCCTGGCCGCTGGTGATGCCGGTCGTGTTCTTGATGCCCAGAGGCTGGGCACCGCCCGTGCCGTTGATGGTCGCCGCGTCAATGCCGTCGATCGCGACATCGGCCGCCAGATCGGCCATCACGAAGGCTTCTGCCGAAGGCGAAGCCTGCGCGAGGAGCTGCTCCGAGACGTCCGTGATCGCGATGCAGGTCTTGGGCGTCATGGAGAGTTGCCCAAGCGTCTGGTCTGCGGCCGTGACGCTTACGCCCTCGCCGCCTTGCCAGGTCACCGTCGGCTTGCCCGTCTGGCGCGGGAAAGTGACGTTGCCCTGCAGGCCCGACAGCACCCGCGCGCCCATCGCCATCGCCACAGAACGATTCCGCAGGATGTCGATAAAGCCCATCTGGTCGATGCTGACCATATAGCCGCCCTTTGCGCCCGGTACGACCGACATCGCGCGCTCCGCAGCTTCCTTGCCGAGTGGCCGCGATAGCACCTCGACCGGGATCAGCATGCTGGAAGTCTGCTGCCTGCCGAGCCGCTTCGCCACCTCGCGCGAGCATTCCAGCTCGAATCCGGCCTCTTGCATGAAGGCCGGGCTCTGCGCGCCGAAGCGCATCGCGCGGATCGCACGGAACAGGCTGTAGTTACGCGTCTCGCTGGAGGAAAGCCCGAGCGCCGCGGCATTCATTGATTTCTGTTTGCCGCGCTCCTCCAGCACCTTCAGGATCTCGCTGGAGATCTCCTCCAACGAGGTACCTTCCTCGATCCAGCGCGCCTCGACACGCGGATCGACTTTCGAAGCCTTGCAGTAATTGATTACCGCTTGGCGGCGTTGTTTCTCCGCTTCCACGGCAGTGAGTTTGTTGCGAGCAGCAGCGGCCGCCGCCGCCTGTTCTTCAGGGGTCATGATGTGCTCCTTTGGAGCGGCAGGTGCCGCGGGTTGATTGCGAAGTAGTTCTGCTGCACGACCCACGCCGACGGTTTCGTCTGCGGGGATCGTCACGAGGGACACCTCGAAAGGCGTCCAGCGGGTGACCGTGTATTCGTCGCCGGTGTCGTCCGTCAGGCTGAGCTTCATCTCGTCGCGCCGGTAGCCGACTGAGACGGAGGAGAGGATGCCTTCGCTCACGTCGCGAAAGACCTCGTTCGCGCGCGGGCTGTTGCCGAAGCGTACCGTCGCACGCCCGACTTTCGCCTTCGGATCGACGCGCGCCTGCTCGATCACGCCGACCCAGTCGCCGGGATCGTGGTTGACGAGCACGTTTGCGCGGCCGGAACCGAGGCGCGTGAGATCGACGGCGCCCGGATCGTGCGACAAGATCTCCTTGCCGTAGTAGCGCTCGACCGGGACTTCCGAGGAGAACGACATGTCGACCGTGCGCTGATCCTTGTTCGCGGTGGCGCGGTCGAACTGGCCTTCGAGCCGGTCGACGCGCTGGTCGACCTGGCCTTCGGCTGGCGGCGCGAGGAGTTCCTCGATCGTGTATTTGCGTTTTGCCATCGTTCACCTCTTCGTAAATGAAAACGGCCCGCAATCTGCGGGCCGTTCGAAAAACTGTCGAGCCTGTCTCAGCGCCCGAGGGGGATCACATTCTTCGCCGACTTGTTGCCGCCCTGCGGCGCCGATCCTGCGGGCGCGGTCGGAGCCGGCGCGGAATCTCCCTCCCCGAGCTGCTCGTCCGTCGCCGGCGGCACGCCGGTACCCTTCTGCGACATGGTTTCGGCCGCGACATAGACAGAAGGCGAGGTGTCGAACTCGAGCTTGAACTGCGGATCGCTCTCGAGCGCCGGGTCCATCATCGTCAGCTCGCGCCGACGCTCGTCCAGGATGTCCTCGATGTCGCGGCCCTCGCCTGTCTGTGCGATGACGTGGCTAGCCGTCGTGAGCCCGCCCTTGATT
>DATHHZ010000342.1:0-3343 GCA_035316965.1 Burkholderiales bacterium
GGCGCGATCGAAAAGGCAATCCGCGAGTCCGATCTTGGCCTGAATCCTGCTTCTCACGGAGACATGGTGCGGGTGCCGATGCCGACTCTCACCGAGGAGCGCCGCCGAGATTTGATCAAGGTCATCAAGCATGAGGGCGAAAATGCCAAGGTTGCCGTACGCAACTCGCGTCGCGACGCCAATCATGCGCTCAAGGAACTGCTGAAAAGCAAGGCGGCGTCCGAAGACGAGGAAAGGCGAGCGCAAGACGAGATCCAGAAGCTCACTGACAAGCACATCACCGATATCGACAAGATGATCGCAGCAAAAGAGGCAGAGCTGATGGCGGTCTGATCGAACACCAGAGAAGATCCACACATGAAACCCTTCGCCAGCTCAACACGCGAGGTCCCGCCCTCCAACAACATCCCCAGGCATATCGCCGTCATCATGGATGGCAACGGGCGCTGGGCCAAAAAGCGCTATCTCCCTCGCGTCGCCGGTCACAAGCAGGGGGTCGAGACGGTGCGTCAGGTCACGCGTGCGTGCACCGATCGCGGCATCGAATACCTGACCCTGTTCGCCTTCAGCTCGGAGAACTGGCGCCGACCCGCCGAAGAGGTTTCGACGCTGAAGCAGCTGTTCATGGCCGCCCTGGAGCAGGAAGCCGAGCGGCTGCACCAGAACAAGGTGCGCCTGAAGATAATCGGCGATATCGCGCCCTTCGGGGCGCGCGTGGTCGAACTCGCGCACCGCGCCCAAGAGCTCACCTCGCGCAATACGGGGCTCACTCTCACCATTGCCGCCAACTATGGCGGCCGCTGGGATCTGTTGCAGGCTTTGCTGAAGCTGGTGCGCAGCGGCCCGCTGCCGAACGAGGGATACACCGAGGAGCAACTCGCTCCGCATCTCGCACTCAACTACGCGCCCGAACCGGATCTGTTCATTCGCACCGGTGGCGAGCAGCGCATCAGCAATTTCCTACTTTGGCAGCTTGCTTATACCGAGCTGTACTTCACCCCGACGCTGTGGCCGGATTTCGACGCCAGGCAGCTCGATGCGGCGATCGCGTGGTATCAGCAGCGCGAGCGCCGCTTCGGGCAGACCAGCGAGCAGCTCGAAAAAACCAAGCGCGAAAGCGGCGGCCGGCGGAGGATCGCGTAGGGCCCCCTGCCGTGCAGGCGGAAAAGCGCGGGCACTCATGCTCAAAACCCGCGTGATGACGGCGGCTGTCCTGCTCGCGGTGTTCCTCTCGGCGTTGTTCCTGTTGCCCAAGGACGGCTGGATCGCATTTTGCGCCGTGTTGCTCGGCGTCGCAGCTTGGGAATGGGGAGCCTTGGCGGCCCTCGCTGCATTCATCCGCACCCTTTACGCGGCGCTCGTGGTCGGGCTCTTCGTGCTGCCCGAGGTTCTGGCGGATTCTTGGGCGCGCGGCCTGTACGCGCCGGCCTGGATCTACTATGCGGCCGCATCGTTCTGGATCATCCTCGTCCCGGTGGGGATTTGGCGGCAACCTCGCCTCGGCAGGCGGGCCTTGCTTCTCGCGGCCGGCGCCACGGTGCTCGTACCCGCCGCCGCGGCGCTTGTGGATCTGCGCGGCGTTCATCCCTCTTTGCTGCTCGCCGTGCTGGGTACGGTCTGGATCTCCGACACGGCTGCGTATTTCATCGGCCGGCGCTTTGGCAGACACAAACTCGCCCCGTCAATCAGTCCCGGGAAGACCTGGGAGGGCGTCGCCGGAGCGCTGGCGGCAGTCGGGCTCTACGCGTTGGCATGGGCGTACCTGGGAAGCGTGCTCGCCTGGACTGGCCCGATGAAAGTGGCGCCCGCGTGGATCCTCCCGGTTCTGCTCGGACTCGCCGTCGCGGGGATAATTGGCGATCTGTTCGCATCTCTGATAAAACGCCAGGCAGGGGTCAAGGACAGCGGCACGCTTCTACCTGGCCACGGGGGAATGCTCGACCGCATCGATGCACCCTTGGCAATACTCCCCCTGGCAGTGCTTGCGTTCATGAGATGACCACGATTCAAAACATCGCGATACTCGGAGCGACGGGCTCGATCGGAGCGAGCACTCTGGATGTGATAGTGCGGCATCCGTCGCGCTTCCGCGTGGTGGCATTGACCGCTCATCGGCAAGTCGATGAGCTGGCCGACCTATGCAAGCGACACCGGCCCGACTACGCGTGCGTGGCGGATGCTTCGCTCGCGCCGCGGCTGCACGAGCGCCTCGCTGGAGCCGGTTTAGGTTGCAAGATACTCGTGGGGGAAGCAGGACTCGTGGAAGTGGCTTCATTGCCCGAAGTCGACTGCGTCATGGCCGCGATCGTTGGAGCGGCGGGGCTTCGCGCCACGCTTGCCGCCGCGAGGACGGGCAAGAAACTGTTGCTCGCGAACAAGGAAGCGCTCGTGGTTGCGGGTCCAGTGTTCATGGAAAGGGTACGTTCGAGCGGCGCGATGTTGCTGCCCATAGACAGCGAGCACAACGCGATTTTCCAGTGCCTTCCGCATTTTACGGCCGGCGAGTCCGTCGCAAAAAGGATCCGCAGGATCCTTCTCACCGGATCGGGCGGACCCTTCAGGGCGCGTTCGCGTGCGGAGCTGCACCGCGTGACGCCGGACGAGGCGTGCGCGCATCCGAACTGGGTCATGGGACGCAAGATCTCGGTGGATTCGGCGACCATGATGAACAAGGGATTGGAGGTCATCGAAGCGCGGTGGCTCTTCGGTGCAAGCCCCGAACAGATCCAGGTCGTCGTCCATCCGCAGAGCGTGGTGCATTCGATGGTCGAGTACGCCGACGGTTCCGTGATCGCCCAGCTCGGGCACCCGGACATGCGCACACCGATCGCCCAGGCGCTCGCATATCCTGAGCGTATCGACGCCGGAGTGTCGTCGCTCGACTTCTTCCGCATTGGGGCCCTGAGCTTCGAGCAGCCAGATTTCGAGCGCTTTCCCGCCCTGAACCTTGCTTATGCTGCGCTGAGAAGTGGAGGGGCCGCACCGGCCACACTCAACGCGGCCAACGAGGTTGCGGTAGCCGCGTTTCTCGAGGGCCGGTTGCCGTTCTTGCTGATCACCGCAGTCATCGAGGAGACGCTCGCCGGTCTTCCTGCGAGTACCCTCGCCACGCTCGAGGATGTCCTCGCCGCCGACGCCAGGGCGCGGGCGCGAGCGAACCAGATCATCGCGCGATTCAGCTCCCACGCCGCATGAATCTCGCCATCACCCTCTTGGCCTTCATCGTCGCTTTGGGCGTGCTGATCGTTTTTCACGAGTTCGGCCACTATCTGATCGCGCGCCTTTTCGGAGTGAAGGTATTGCGTTTCTCGATCGGGTTCGGCAGGTCGCTGTGGCGGGTTCG
>DATHHZ010000343.1:0-3643 GCA_035316965.1 Burkholderiales bacterium
TGCATGGACACGATCAAGCCCCTCTTCACCGCGACCGCGACCGCCACGGGCGGGCGCAACGGCTACACCGAGTCGAGCGATGGCGTGGTGAAGGCCAATCTCTCGGTGCCGAAGGAAATGGGCGGTCCGGGCAAGCCCGGCACTGCGACGCCCGAGCACCTCTTCGCCGCCGGCTACGCCGCGTGCTTCGGCGGCGCGCTCGACTTCGTCGGCAAGCGGCAAAAGAAGGACGCCTCGAAGGCGCGGATCACCTGCGCGGTCACGATCGGCCCGCGGGACGGCGGCGGTTTCGGCCTCGCGGTGAAGCTCAGCGTGCAAGACAAGAGCCTGCCGCAGGCCGAGCTCGCCGCGCTCGCGCGCGAGGCGCACGAGCAGATCTGCCCGTACTCGCACGCGACGCGCAACAACGTCGCGGTGGAGCTCGAGATAGTCGGCGGCTGACCGGCTTTCAGCCCACGTATTTCTTCACCACGTCCGCCGTGCGCACGTGCGCCGCGGACGGATCGCCGCCGGTCTCCCGCAGGGCGCGCCGCTGCCGCAGCAGGTCCCAGCATTGGTCGAGCTCCGCCTGCACGGCAGCGAGGCGCTTGCTCTGGTCCGGGTCGAGCGATCCTTGGTCGAAGAGCCGGTGCTCCTCCGAAACCAGGCGCTCGATGTGGGCCAGCACCGTTCCGTCCTTCTTGCCATGGTCTTCCATGCGCGCTCCTTTATGCGGAATGTACGTAGGCGAACACTATATCGAGAAGAGACGGCCGGCGCGCGGACTGACCGGGGCGCCGGAGCACGGATGGCCGTCCCCGCCCGAAGGCCGGATAATGCAAGCGCATGAGCGCCGATCGCATCCTCACCACCCACGTCGGCAGCCTGCCGCGGCCCAAGGACCTGCTCGACCTGATGAAGGCGAAGGTGACGGGCGCCGCCTACGACGGGGCCGCGTTCGACAAGCGCGTGAAGAGCGCGGTCGCCGAGAGCGTGAAGAGGCAGGTCGAAACCGGTATCGACATCGTCAGCGACGGCGAGCAATCGAAGCCCGGCTTCTTCACTTACGTGCGCGAGCGGCTCGAAGGTTTCGATGCGCGGCCGCAGCAGAAAAGACGCATGTTCCCGGACGAGGTCGCGGCCTTTCCCGAGTACTACGAGAAGTATTTCAGGGAAGCCATGACGGGCGGCGCGATCGCGCCCATCGTGCCCCTGGTCTGCACCGGGCCGGTCAATTATTGCGGCGAGGAGGCGCTGGCGCGCGACATCGCGAATCTCAAGGCCGCGGCGAAAGACGCGCAGGCCGGCGGCGCCTTCGTGCCGGCGGTCGCGGCTAGCGGGGTCGGAACGAACGAGTATTACCGCACCGAGGAGGAATTCTTCCACGCTGTCGGCGCTGCGCTCCGCACGGAATACAAGGCGATCGTCGACGCGGGCTTGCTCCTGCAGGTGGACGACCCGTTTCTCTGCGACATCTTCGGCGATTCAGCGCTGGACGCCGCCCGGCAGCGGGCGCGCGCCGAAATGTACGTCGAGGCGGTCAACGGAAGCCTCTCCGGCATCCCGCCGGAAAAGGTGCGCTACCACACCTGCTACGGAATCAACGAGGGCCCGCGCATCCACGAGGCGGCGCTCGCGGACGTCGTCGGCTACATGCTGAAGGTGAACGCCGGCGCGTACAGCTTCGAAGCCGCCAACCCGCGCCACGAGCACGAATATCACCTGTGGGAATCGGTCAGGCTCCCCGAGGGCAAAGTCCTCATCCCGGGGGTGATCACCCACGCGAGCAACATCGTCGAGCATCCCGTCCTGATCGCCGAGCGCCTCGCGCGCTTCGCCAAGCTCGTCGGCAGGGAAAACGTCGTCGCGGGCGCCGACTGCGGGTTCTCCTCGCAGGCGACCTACAACACCGAGGTGCACCCGACCGTGGTGTGGGCGAAGTTCGAGGCGATGCGCGAAGGGGCGCAGCTTGCTACGAAGCAGCTGTGGTCCTAGCCCTTGACGCGTTTCAACTACGACCTCTTCACCATCGGCGCCGGATCGGGCGGCGTACGCGCGAGTCGCATGGCGGGCCAATTCGGCGCGAAGGTGGCGATCGCCGAGAAGTACCGCATCGGCGGGACCTGCGTGATCCGCGGCTGCATTCCGAAGAAGCTCTTGTCCTATGCCGCGCATTACGCCGAAGATCTGGAGGATGCGCGCGGCTACGGCTGGACCGTCGAAGGCGCGTCGTTTTCCTGGCCCGCGCTGATCGCGAACAAGAACCGCGAGATCGCGCGGCTCTCAGGCGTCTATGCCGAGACGCTCGCCCGCGCAAAAGTCGCCGTGATCGAAGGCACGGCCAAACTGCTCGATGCGCATACCGTGGCGATCGACGGGCGCAGCGTGACGGCGGAAAATATCCTGATCGCCACCGGCGGCTGGCCGGGCAAGCCGGCGATTCCCGGAATCGAGCATGCGATCACCTCGAACGAGGCCTTCGAGCTTCCCGCGTTGCCGCGGCGCGTGCTCATGGTGGGCTGCGGGTACGTCGCGGCGGAGTTCGTGGGCATCTTCAACGGGCTCGGCGCCGAAGTGACGCTGTCCTACCGCGGCGAGCAGATCCTGAGGGGCTTCGACGACGACGTGCGCCGCCACCTGCACGACGAAATGGGCAAGAAGGGCGTGCGCATCCTGTTGAAGAGCGATGTGTCGCGCATCGCGCGCCGCGCCGACGGAACGCTCGAGGTGGATGTGAGCGGCGTCCCCGGCGGCAAACTCGAGTGCGACGCGGTGATGGTTGCGACCGGCCGCACGCCAACACCGCGCGTCTCGGCCTCGCGGAGGCCGGCGTCGAGCTGGACGAGGAAGGCGGGGTGGTGGTGGACCGCTATTGCCGCAGCAGCGTCGCCAACATCTATGCGGTGGGCGACGTGACCAACCGCGTCGCGCTCACGCCGGTGGCGATCCGCGAGGGCGCGGCTGTGGCGATGACGCTCTTTGGTGGAGTAGAGACGCCGGTGGACCATGATGACGTGCCGAGCGCCGTTTTCAGTCAGCCGCCGGTGGGCACGGTCGGGCTCTCCGAATCCAAGGCCGTGGAGAAACTCGGCAAGGTCGACATCTACAGGGCGAGCTTTAAGCCGCTGCGGCACACCCTCTCGGGCCGCGACGAGCGCACCCTGATGAAACTCGTCGTCGACGCTGCCACCCAGCGCGTCGTCGGCGCGCACATGGTGGGTGCGGACGCGCCGGAAATCATCCAGGGAATTGCAATCGCGGTGAAGGCGAGGCTCACCAAGGCGCAGCTCGACGCCACCGTGGGCATCCACCCCACCGCGGCGGAAGAGTTCGTGACGCTGCGGGAGAAAACTGTCGCCGGGTGATCGGAGGCAGGGCCGATAGTAGGGCGGACAGTTGTGACTTGACAATATACCAACCAGGCGGTGCTCCAGGGCGCCTTCATCCTGGCCAAGGCCAGGCAAGGACCGCGGGTCGCCGCCGATTGCCTGCAGCACCTGCGGCGCTACCTCGAAACCCAGTTCACCCCAACGAAGGAGCACGAGCCATGGCCAGCAAGCAGAAAATCACGACGTTCCTCTGGTTCGACAACAACGCCGAGGAGGCGATGAAGCACTACGTCTCGATCTTCAAGAATTCGAAGGTCCTGAGCGTGACGCGAAAC
>DATHHZ010000344.1:0-6270 GCA_035316965.1 Burkholderiales bacterium
GCCGAAGGTCTGCACGCCGAGCGCAAAGGCGCCGTCGGCGGAATAGAGCGCCGGGAACCACGAGCGCGGGAGAAGCGAAGCCCACGGCGAGTAAGGCCGGTCGGTGCCGGGGGGCTGGACGGCGCGGCGCTCGCCCGACGAGGAGGGCTCGACCGGGGCAGGCGCTGCCGCTTCGCGAATCTCGAGCGGCGCATCCGGCAGGCCGTGCACCCGCAGCACGTCGCCGTCGGCCTCAATTGAGGTGAGCAGCATTTCACCGGCGACGGGTGAACTGATTTCGCGTACGCCGTTCAGCGCCTCCGTCCATCGCGCTAGGCGCCGCTCGCCGCGCTGCCAGGACCAGACGTTGTCCACGTTGCCGTAATCGGCCACGAAGTAGATCTGGTCCGCCGATTCACCGAACCGAGGGGAATGCTTGGCCGTCCGGTCGGCAACGAGAACCTGCGCTTTGCCGCCCACGATTTCGACGAGCGACCAGCGCTCATCGCGCAGACTCGTCACGACAACCGTTTGGTCCCGAGCCGCGAGACCCGTCAGCGCCTCGCCCGGTGCGGCTCGATAGAGGGAGCGCTCAATCTCGCCCGATTGGTTCAGTACGACGATTTCCGCCTCGCCGTTCACCACCCGAATCGCGACGATGCGGCCGTCGTCGAGCAGCGCGGCAAAGCGAAAGCGTCCGCACGCGGTCAGCCGATTCAGGCCGCCGCCGGGTTCGAGCCGATACAGGTCGTAGTAATAGCTGTAGTTCTTGCAGATCTCGAGCTGGGCAAGCAGCAGGTCCCCGCGGGGCGACACGGAAAGACGCGTCCCGGGCTCCACTGTGCGAACGCCTTCGACGTCACCGCCCGAGGTCTGACGCATCAGCCTCGGCCGCGTGTAACCGTCGCCCTGCACGTACCAGCGCTCCCCGTGGGGCGTGACGAGCGGGCTTGTGAGCGACCACGCCTGCACGGCGATTTCCCCGCCCTCATCGGGCTGCTTGCCGGGTTCCTCGGCCTTGGGCGCAAAGCGCGCCCCGAGCCATTCGTAGTATTCGAGCCATAGCTCGTCCATGGCCTTTCCGGTGACTCCCTGGGGAGCGCTATGCACCCGGAACGGAAACCAGCGGCCGCTGTAGGTTTCGACGTACTTGGGGATCGCGTCCGGGCCGTAGCGCTCGGCGAGGAAAAAGAAGAAATAGCTGCCGTAAAGATAATCCCGGTTGAGCGGAAAGCCGCGCCCTCCGGCGTTCACTTCGCGTAGCGAACGGAAACCGCGGGCGTTTTCCGCGCGCATCTGGCCTTCGAAATGGCTCTGCCCGAGGCGGCCGTACCCCTTGTTCCAGTCGGACTCCGAATAGACGGCAAGACCTTCGGTCAACCAACGGGGCTCCAACAGATTTGGAAACGCGCTCGGAAGGAGCGGAAAGAAAATAGTGGGCAAGACGAGAAATCGGCCGAATATTCTCCGAAAGACGAGGGGCGGGCCCTTTGCCTTATCCAAGTGGACGACGTGGGTGAATTCGTGCGTGAGCACCAGTTCCAGCCACTCGCGGTTCTGCAGCAGCTCGCCTTCGTCGGGCGGCGACAGGATGATGCCGATGAAATTGAACGGCAGCGGCGAGGCGTACCCGTTCGAAAGGTCAAGCGAGTCCAGCACCACGATTTGCGTGCGTGACTCGGGCTCCCATTTCAGCCAGCCGGTGACGCGCGGATAGACGGATTCGGCGACCTCAGCCACCGTCCGGGCCTGCGCAAGGGTGTGCTCGGCGAAGTGCACCGAGAAATGCGCGGTGTCGAGCGTGCGCCAGCGAAGCGAGGGGTCCACGAACTGCGCCTCGGCCCTGAGCCCCCACACGAGCAGCACCGCTGCTCCGGCGTGCAAAAAGTGTTTCATGTCTCCCGCAAAAATTCGATCCCGCCGGATGATACCGGATTGCACTACAATTGCGACCGGACCCAAGCGCCTCGGATTCCGCGTGGAACTACGACGACTCGCCTTATCGATTGTCGCGCTCGCGTGCCTCTCGCAAGCGCGGGCGGCGCCCTTCGCCTATGTCCCCAACGAGAGATCGGGAACCGTGTCGGTGATCGACACGGCGAGCGACCGGGTCGTGGCCACCATCAAGACCGGCGGCAAGCCGCGCGGCATCGCCGCCAGTCCCGACGGCCGGCGGCTCTACGTGAGCGACCAGCCGACCGGCTCGCTCGTGGTCGTGGACCTCGCCGCGCGCGAAATATCCGAGCAGATCCCGGTCGGAAAATCGCCCGAGGGCGTCACAATCTCTCGTGACGGCGCGTGGATCGCCGTGGCGGTGGAGGAAAACAACAGCGTCGTGCTAGTCCGCGCCGCGGCGCCGCGCGAGCTGACGAGCGTGAGAGTCAGCGGACAAAACCCCGAGCACGCGGTGTTCAGTCCAGACGGCAAATGGCTGTACGTCAGCGCTGAAGACGGCGCGGTGGTCGACGTGATCGACGTCGCAAAGCGCAGCGCGGTCAAATCGATCACGGTCGGCGAGCGCCCGCGCGGCATCGGCTTTCTTCCCGACGGAAGCCGCGCCTACGTGGCGGCGGAGAATTCCGACCGCGTCTACGTGATCGACTGCGAGCGCGCCGAAGTGATCGCCGTCATTGCCGCGGGCAAACGCTCCAACGGAATCGCGGTGCGGCCCGACGGAAAGGTCGTGTTCGTTTCCAACGGCGGCGAGGCTTCGGTTTCGGCGATCGACGTCGCCTCGGGAAAAATCACCGCGACCGTTCCCGTCGGCCAGCGCCCCTGGAACATGGCATTGACTCCGGACGGGAAAAAACTCTACGTCGCCAACGGCCGCTCCAACTCCGTGTCGGTGATCGACGCCGAGGCGATGACCCCGTTGGGCGACATCCCGGTGGGCGAAGCGCCCTGGGGCGTAGTGGTCCGCTGATCTACTGAGTGACGCCGGCCTTGCGGAGCAGTTGCTCCGTTTCCTTGTGTGCGCCCTCGATCGCCATCGCGAGCGCGGTCTTGCCGCGGTTGTCGCGCGCGCTGGCATCGGCGCCGCGCTCGAGCAGCAGCTTCACCGTCCCCGTGTGGCCGGAGGCCGCCCCCCACATCAACGCGGTGAGATCGTTGTGATACGCGGCGCGGGGGCTCTCGCCGTCGGCGAGGAGCAGTTCGACCACCTCGGTGTGCCCAAGGCCGGCGGCATAAACCATGGCCGTTTTTCCGACCCGGTCTACCGGGGCGCGTTCTGCGCCCTTTTGCAGCAGTATTTTCACGAGCTCCGCGTTACCCGAGAAACTCGCCGCCATCAGCGGAGTCACGCTTGAAAGATTCGCGAGATTCACGCTCGCGCCTCTTTCGACGGCGAGCCGCGCCATGTCTTTATGGCCCGTCTTCAGCGCGATCAGGAGCGGCGTGTCGCCCAATCGGTTGCGCGAGTTCACAGCCGCGCCGCCCTCCAGCAGACGCTTTGCCGCGGCGAGATCGCCTTGCCGCGCCGCAACAAGAAGCTGGGCGTTGGGGGAAAGATCCTGAGCCCCCGCCGAAACGGGAGCGAGCAGGCAAAGCGATAAAGCCAACTTGCGAGTCAACGTCTTTCTCCGGATTTCATGTCGATGGCGCGCCTGACGATTTGCCGAGCTTGCCTGATCGTACCTTTGTTCCTATAGTAACCACCTATACCGGCTCGCGCCACGCAGCCGTTTCGGCAAATCTGAACAACACTCAACAATCGCAAGGAGGATTCATGCGCACCCGTCTCCGTTTCTTCATTGCCGCAAGCCTCAGTTCACTCGCATTCGGCAGCGTTCAGGCCCAGGAGGTCAAGGGCGGAACCACCACTGCAGGAGCGCCGATGTCTCCGTCGCTCGTGCCGGTGACCCAGGCGATGCTCGATGCCTCTGCCGGCGACGGCCTGAATCATCTGCATCCGAACAGCAATTACGAGCAGACCCGTTACTACCCCGCGACTCAGATCGGCACGGGCAACGTGGACAAGCTCAAGGTCGTGTTCACGTTCCAGACCGCGGTGCTCGAGTCGATGGAAACCTCGCCGCTGGTGGTGAACGGCGTGATGTTCCTTACCACTTCGTACAACCACGTCTATGCCATCGATGCGGTCACCGGTAAGGAATTCTGGCACTACAAGCACAAGATGGGGCCGATCACGACGTTCTGCTGCGGCCCGAACAACCGCGGCGTGGCCGCGTACGAAGGCATGCTCTACATGGGCACGCTCGACGCCAAGCTCGTGGCGCTCGACGCCAAGACAGGCAAAGTCGCCTGGGAGGTCCAGATCGCCGATCCGGAGAAGGGCTACTCCGAGACCATGGCACCGACCGTGGTGGAGGGCAAGGTGCTGATCGGCACCAACGGCGGCGAGTACGGCATCCGCGGCTTTCTCAAGGCGTTCGACGCCAAGACCGGCAAGCTCCTGTGGACGTTCTACACGATTCCCGACAAGGGGCACGAAGGCGTGTGGGCGGAGAACGACGCTACCGGCCGCAACATGAAGCGGGACATTGCGGCGGAAAAAAAGCAGCTTGCCGGGAAGGGCGGCGCGTTCTACCAGACGCTCGGCGGCGGCGTATGGATGACGCCCGCAGTCGACCGCAAGACCAAGACCGTGTTTTTCGTCGCCGGCAACCCCTCGCCCGACCTGTACGGCGCTGAGCGCCCGGGCGACAACCTGTACACCGACTCGCTGGTCGCAATCGATCTGAACACCGGCAAGTACAAGTGGCACTTCCAGTACGTCGCGCACGACGTATGGGACCTCGATGCCGTCAGCCCGCCGATCCTGACGCAGGCCAGGGACAAGGACGGCAAGATGGTCGACGCCGTGATTCACGGTGGAAAGACCGGCCACATCTACGTGCATGAGCGCGGCACGGGCAAGCTGATCCGCTTTTCCGAAGCGATGATCCCGCAGGAAAACATGTGGGTGCTGCCGACCGCGCAGGGCGCGCGCATGCTGCCGGGCGCCAACGGCGGGGTCGAGTGGTCGCCGATGGCCTTCAGCCCGAAGACGCGCCTCGCCTACGCGCTCAACCTGCACCAGCCGATGACCTATCACGTCGAGGCCGCGAACTATCCGGGCGGCAGCAAGCTCTGGCTCGGCGGCGCATTCAAGGCCATCTCGAACGAGAAGCAGTGGGGACGGCTCGCGGCGGTCAACGTCGACACCGGCAAGGTCGCGTGGAAGTACGACACCGAGCAGCCCTTGATCGGCGGCGCGCTCGCCACCGCCGGGGGTCTGGTGTTCTTCGGCGAAGGCAACGGCTTTTTCAAGGCGCTGGACGCGGCGACCGGAAACCTGCTGTGGCAGTACCAGGCCGGAGCCGGCGTCAACGCCCCTCCGGTGTCCTACATGGCCAAGGGCAAACAGTACGTCGCCGTTGCCGCGGGCGGAAATACGCAGATCGACTTCAAGCGCGGCAACAGCGTCGTCGTATTCACGCTGCCCTGATCGTTGCGATCCTGAGAGGCCGCCCGAGGGCGGCCTTTTATTTTTTTGCGCGTCGGATGAAACGGATTCTTGCCTTGGGCCTTCTCTTCGCTTTCCTGCCGGCGGCGTACGCCGATCTCGCTGCGGGCAAGCGCAAGGCCGAAGCCTGCGCCGCCTGCCATGGCGCCGACGGAAACCCGGCGACCGGACAGTTTCCGGTGCTCGCGGGCCAGACCGCCCGCTATCTCTACCTTCAGCTGAAAGACTTCAAGGAGGGCCGGCGCAGCGAACCCACAATGGCGCCGATCGTGGCGAAGCTCTCCACCAAGGACATGCTCGATCTCGCCGAGTACTTCGCCGCGCAGAAACCGAAGCCCATTGCCTTCCGGCCCGACGCGGCGCGCGTCGCCCGCGGCAAGAAGAAGGCCGACGAGGTCCTGTGCACCATGTGCCATCTGGGAGGATTCTCCGGGCAGAACGAGATTCCTCGCGTCGCCGGCCAGCACCCGGAGTACGTGATCAAGCAACTCAAAGCCTTCAAGGCGCGCGTGCGCACAAACGATGCCGGCAGCATGACCAGCGTCGCCCAGACCATCACCGAGCAGGACATCGAGGATCTCGCGCATTACATCTCGAGCCTGGAATAGGAGCGCGATGCGAAAGCGGGATTTCACCGGCGCGTCGCTGATCCTGTCCCTGGCCGGCTTCGCGCTCGCTCGAGGCGCGGTCTGCGCCGAAAACCCCGCGGAGCAGCTCGAGACGCCCGTCATCGAAGTGATCGGCGTCACGCCCCTGCCCGGCTTCGGCGTTCCCGCCGCGCAGGTCCCCGCGAACGTCCAGGCGGTCACCGGGGCGGATATCAT
>DATHHZ010000345.1:0-2939 GCA_035316965.1 Burkholderiales bacterium
CCGCCGGGCATCGGCATCGTGCACCAGGTGAACCTCGAGTACCTCGCGCGCGGCGTGCACAAGAAGGACGGCCTCTACTACCCCGACACCCTGGTCGGCACCGACAGTCACACGCCCATGGTCAACGCCATCGGCGTGGTCGCGTGGGGCGTGGGCGGCATAGAAGCCGAGGCCGGCATGCTCGGCCAGCCGACCTACCTCCTCACCCCCGATGTGGTCGGCGTGCACCTGAAGGGGAGCCTGCGCGGCGGCGTGACCGCCACCGATCTCGTGCTCACCGTCACCGAGCTCATGCGCAAGACCAACGTCGTCAACAAGTTCGTCGAGTTCTTCGGCGAAGGCGTGGCCAGCCTCACCGTTCCCGACCGCGCGACGATCGCCAATATGGCACCCGACTACGGCGCGACCATGGGCTTCTTCCCGGTGGACGACGCCACCATCGTCTACTTCGAAGGCACCGGCCGCACGAAGGAGGAAACTGACGCGCTCAAGTCCTACTTCAAGGCCCAAGGCATGTACGGCACGATCAGGAAAGGTGCCATCGACTACAGCCAGGTGGTCGAGCTCGACCTCGCCGGCGTGACGCCCTCGCTCGCCGGCCCCAAGCGCCCGCAGGACCGCATCGACATCGGCAAGGTGAAAGCGAAGTTCACCGAGCTCTTCTCGAAGTCCGCCGCCGAGAACGGCTTCTCGAAGAAGCCCGGGGACCTCGGGAAACGCGTCAAGACCCGCGACGGCATGGAAATCGGCGCGGGCGACGTGATGATCGCCGCGATCACTTCCTGCACCAACACTTCGAACCCCGGCGTGCTGCTCGCCGCGGGGCTGCTCGCCAAGAAGGCGGTCGAGCGCGGCCTCACGGTCAAGCCGCACGTGAAGACCTCGCTCGCGCCGGGTTCCCGGGTCGTGACCGAGTATCTGAAAAAGGCGGGGCTGACGCCCTACCTCGAGAAGCTCGGCTTCAATCTCGCCGCCTACGGCTGTACCACCTGCATTGGCAATTCCGGGCCACTGCGGCCGACCATCGAGGAAACCATCGCCCAGAATGATCTGGTGTGCGCCGCAGTGCTCTCGGGCAACCGCAACTTCGAGGCGCGCATCCATGCGAGCCTGCGCGCGAACTTCCTCGCCTCGCCGCCCCTGGTGGTGACCTACGCCCTCGCGGGCACCGTGCTGAAGGACCTCATGACCGAGCCTATCGGCAAGGGCAAGAACGGGGAGGACGTCTGGATCGGCGACATCTGGCCCTCCGCGCAGGAGATCCAGGACTGCATGAAGTACGCGATGGACCCGAAGACTTTCCAGAAACTCTACAGCAATCTCGCCGACGCCAACCCGATGTGGACGAAGGTGCCCTCGGTCTCGGGCCAGGTATACAGCTGGCCGAAATCGACGTACATCGCCGAGCCGCCGTTCTTCAAGGACTTCTCGATGCAGCCGCGCTCAGGCGGTCCGATCCGCGGTGCGCGCGTCCTGGGGATCTTCGGCGACTCGCTGACGACCGACCACATCAGCCCGGCGGGCTCGATCAAGCCCACCTCCCCCGCCGGCATCTACCTGCAGGAGCATGACGTGCCGGTGTCCGGGTTCAACAGCTTCGGTGCGCGCCGCGGCAACCACGAGGTCATGCTGCGCGGCACCTTCGGCAACGTGCGCATAAAGAACCTGATGCTTCCGGTGAAGCCCGACGGCTCGCGCACCGAGGGCGGCATCACCATTCACCAGCCGTCCGGCGAGCAGATGCCGATCTACGAGGCGGCGATGAAATACATCGCCGAAGGCGTCCCGACCGTGGTGTTTGGCGGCGAGGAGTACGGCACGGGCAGCTCGCGCGACTGGGCGGCGAAGGGGACGCTGCTCCTCGGCGTTCGTGCGGTGATCGTGCGCAGCTTCGAGCGCATCCACCGCTCGAACCTGGTCGGCATGGGGGTGCTACCCTTCCAGTTCACCGGCAACGATTCGGTGCAATCGCTCGGAATCAGGGGGGACGAGGTCATCGACATTGCCGGCATCGAATCGGGCGTGCGGCCGCGACAGGAGGCGACGCTCGTCATCCGCCGCAAGGACGGATCGAAGCAGGACATCAAGGTGCTGCTGCGCATCGACACGCCGATCGAGGTGGATTACTACGTGCACGGCGGAATTCTTCCGTTCGTGTTGCGCGATCTTCTCGGCAAAGCGGGACCTTCGGTCCGGGCCGCCGCCTGAGTAAAAGGTGTCCGGCGCCCACTGGGACGTGATCGTCGTCGGCGGCGGCAACGCCGCCCTGTGCGCCGCGCTTTCGGCGCGCGAGTCCGCGCAACGCGTGCTCGTTCTCGAGCGGGCGCCCGAAGCGGAGGCCGGCGGCAATTCGCGCTTTACCGCCGGCTCGATGCGCGTCGTCTACAACGGGCTCGACGATATCCGCAGGATCGTTCCCGACCTCACGACCGAGGAAATCGAGAAGACCGACTTCGGCACCTACACCGAGGAGCAGTTCCTCGACGACATGGGCAAGGTGACCCAGTACCGCTGCGATCCCGACCTCACCGAGATGCTGGTGAAGAGAAGCCTGGCCGCGGTCCTGTGGATGCGCTCGAAGGGCGTGCGCTTCGTTCCGATCTACGGACGCCAGGCGTTCAAGGTCGACGGGAAATTCAAGTTCTGGGGCGGGCTCACCGTCGAATCGGTGGGCGGCGGACCGGGCCTGGTCGATTCGCTCACGAGGGCGGCAAAAAAAAACGGGATCGAGATCTGGTACTCGGCGCGCGCCGTGTCGCTGCGCGCCGATGACGACGGGGTGCACGGCGTGCGCGTGAAGCGCGAAGGCAAGACCCTGGAAGTGGGCGCCCGGGCCGTGGTGCTCGCGGGCGGCGGCTTCCAGGCCAATCCCGAGTGGCGCACGCGCTATCTCGGCCCGCTCTGGGAGCTCGCGAAAGTACGCGGCACGCGCTTCAACA
>DATHHZ010000346.1:0-2092 GCA_035316965.1 Burkholderiales bacterium
GCAGGCACCCGCCACTGCAAACGCGGGCCAGGAGGTCGCGATCTCCCCGGGTCGCCAGCCGAGAATCGCGCCGCCACAGACGATCAGAGACATTCCCAGCATCAGGCGTCGGTCGAAATTCTCTCGAAACACGAACCAAGCCAGGAGAGCGGTGAACACGCTCTCGAGGTTCAAAAGCAGGGACACCGACGAGGCGGAGCTCGCGGCAAGGGCGAGCATCAGAAGCGCGGGGCCGATTACGCCTCCAGAAATGACCGCGCCGGCGAGCCACTTGTAGTCACCCGGCGCGAATCGGGGCCGCTCGGCCGCGGGCCAAATCAAGCCGCGCACAGCAAGCCACAGGCCGAGCCCCACTCCCGACCCCGCATAGAGAAGGCCGGCAAGCATGACCGGCCCGATTTCTCCGACGAGGAGTTTGGCAATCGGGGTGCTCGCCCCGAACAGAACCGCGCCGAGCAGGGCATAGGCGATGCCCGGGTTCACTTGCCAATCCGCGCAAGCGGTAGCGGAGCCAGGGGGACCCGGCGCGCAGTCCGGCCCCCGTCTGGCGAATCCTTCGCGCTTTCAACGATGTATGCTAGGATACCCCGTGGTTGACGGGTTTCCGGTGACCGGATCATTCTAATAACGCTCAGAGAGAGGAGACATTGCATGAAGAAGCTCATGTCGCTGTTGGTAGCCGCGGTCTTCGCGGTGTCGAGTGGCTTTGCCGTCGCGGCGTCCCACGCCGGCGCGCCGATGAAGAAAGACGAAATGAAGAAGGATGGAATGAAGAAAGACGGGAAGAAAGCTGATAAGAAAGCCTCGAAGAAAGCCGCAAAGAAGGACGAGATGAAGAAATAGGCTTTTCGATCCATAGAAAAAGGCAGGGAACGCCCCTGCCTTTTTTATTTTCCCTCGACTGAGGCCTGCTGCGCGCCAGCTTCGCGTTCGGCAATCTCCTTGCGTACAGCGGTCATGTCGAGTTCCTTGCCCTGGCGAATGACCTGCTCGAGCGCCGAACCCGGAAGCGCGCCCGCCTGAGAGAAGAGAATCACCTTCTCGCGAAAAAGCATCAGCGTTGGGATCGAGCGGATGTTGAACGAGGCGGCCAGCTCCTGCTCATCGTCGCTGTTCACTTTCCCAAAGACGATGTCGGCGTGCTTTTCCGAAGCGGCTTCGAATACCGGCGCGAAACCCTTGCACGGCCCGCACCAGGGCGCCCAGAAGTCGACGAGGACCATGTCGTTGCCGTTCACGACTTGCTCGAAATTGTCCTTGGTCAACGCGATCGTTGCCATGCGGGGATCTCCGGAATTCGACGAGACACAAGTATAGCAGGGGCGTCTGCGCCCCTTAACGCAGCGCGTTCAGAAAATCCGCGATCGAGTGCCAGTATTCTGGCTCACCGGAGATGCTGTCGTGATCCGAGCGCGGAACTTCATGCCAGGTCTTCGTGCCGCGCCAGGCCTCGAACAAAGCGCGCGAGTGCGCGGCCGGGATGACCCGGTCTTCAGTCGCAACAAGGCACAGCAGCGGCGCCGCGATCTGGGGTGCGCGCGAAAGCGAGTCGAAGCGATGCCGGAGCATGAGCGACACCGGCAGAAAAGGATAGTGGCGCTTTGCCACTTCGACGATACTGTCGTACGGCGAGACGAGTATGACGCCCCGTAAGAGGCGATGCGACGCCAGGTGAACCGCAACTCCGCTGCCCAAACTGCGGCCCATCGCGACGATACGTTCGGAATTCACCTCCGGACGTCGCATTGCGTAGTCGTGGATCGCGAGTCCGTCCTCGAGGAGCTCCTTTTCCCCGGGTTTGCCTTCGCTCTCCCCGTAGCCGCGAAAGTTCACGAGCAGCAGCGACCAGCCGACGAAATGGTCCGCAACGTCGGCAAGCCAGGAAACTTCCTCCGCGTTGCCGCCGAAGTAGATGACGAGCGGCGCGGGCGCTCCGTCGCCCTTTACCAGCCAGCCGCGGAGCTTGACGCCATCCGCGGCGACGATGCTCACCTCTTCGACGTTCGGGCGCGGTGCAGGGCGGGAGTCCAGTGGACGCGGGAAGAACAGCATCCGGTCCTGGAAAAGCCACATGAACAGCGGCACGCCGATG
>DATHHZ010000347.1:0-2061 GCA_035316965.1 Burkholderiales bacterium
AAACGCTCGACGCAACGTTGCAGGGTAGGGGATTCGACGCACGTCTGTCGACGGACATCATGCAAGAGATGTGGGAGAAATGGGTCCAGCTCGCCAGCCTCGGCGCCATCACTTGCCTGATGCGCGGCACGATCGGCGAGATCGTGGCTGTGCCGGGTGGCGCCGACCTGTCGCTCAAGGTGCTGGACGAATCCGCCGCGGTTGCAACGGCCTGCGGCTACAAGCCATCCGAAGCTTTGCTTTCAAGACACGCCGACGCACTGACTGCGCCGGGATCTCCGTTGACCTCCTCGATGTTTCGCGACTTGCGCAAGGGCGCGCCCGTCGAGGCCGATCACATCCTGGGCGACTTCATCGAGCGCGGCGACGCGCACGGAGTCGCCACGCCATTATTGAAAGCCGCTTTTATCAGTCTCCGGGTCTATCAAGGCGGGCTAAAGAAGCGTTGAGGGGCGCCGCAACTATCCTTTGGTGTTCGCCGATCCTTAGCAGTCGCGTGCGACGCCGAAAATCTGGTGGTCGCGCGGTCGCGCATTAACTAACTATCAACAATCAACTCTCAACTAAGAACTATTTTTCAGCTTAAGTTCTCCGATGGCAACGCTGCAAAATTGTGACGGAGTGCTTAACGACCTGTCGCGGAACGCCGATCGGCCAGCAGTATTTACTCTCCGAAAACGAGGCTCGGAGACATGGAGCTATGCGGATCTGGACGGCTGCGTGGACCAGCTCGCGCGTGGGCTCCGCCATGCGGGGCTCGCGCGGGGAGATCGCGCTGCGATCATTGCCGATAATGGGCCCGAGTGGATCGCCGCGGCGCTCGCGGTCATCCGTGCCGGCGGTGTCATCGTGCCGCTTGATGTCCAACTCGGGGAGAAGGCGCTTCGACATGTGTTGGGCGACAGTAATCCTCGCTTTGTGTTCACGACGAAAAACCGGGCTGAACGGATCGTGGCCTGTTGTGCGGAAAATGCGAGGATCGTTTTGCTGGACGCAACAGATCAAGACGAGCGGAGTTGGCGCCGCTTGCTTTTGAAAAACGCCGGCGCATTGCCCAAACTCGGGCCGGAGGATCACGCGACTTTATTCTATACTTCCGGCACGACCGGACCACCGAAAGGCGTGCCGCTCACGCATAGCAACCTGAGCGTACAAATCGACGCCGCTCTCGCGACGGGCTTAACCAGCGAAAATGACCACCTGCTTCTCCCGTTACCCTTGCATCATGTTTACCCGTTTGTGATCGGCATGCTCGCGCCGCTGACAAGGGGTCTCACCATGGTTATTCCTCAATCGCTGACCGGGCCACAAATCATTCGCGCGCTACAGGAAGGCGAGGTCAATGTCGTCATCGGCGTTCCGCGCCTTTATCGAGCGCTCTACTCTGGGATTCAGGCGCGGCTCCAATCGGCGGGACCGGTCCGTGGCGGAATTGCTAGAAAACTCCTGGTGTTAAGCATCGCGCTACGCCGGCGCTTCGGAGTGCGCGCAGGCAAAATCCTGCTTCGACCCCTTCACCGACAGCTCGGGTCTCAGCTGCGCCTGCTGGCCTCCGGTGGTGCCGCGCTCGATCCGGAACTGGCGATGAAACTTGAGGGACTCGGCTGGCAGGTAGCCATCGGGTACGGGCTCACCGAAACTTCGCCGCTACTGACGTTCAATCTCCCCGGCCAGGCCCCGCTCGACAGCGTCGGCAAACCGATCCGAGGCGTTGAGCTGCGCATTCTGACGCCCGAAAAAGAAGAGCGCGTGGGCGGCCTGGAAGGCCAGGGCGAAGTACTCGCACGTGGCCCAAGCGTTTTCACCGGCTATCGCAATCTCGAAGAAAAGACGCGGGAGGCGTTCACTGAAGACGGGTGGTTTCGCACTGGTGACCTCGGTTTCATGGATAATGAAGGCAATCTGCACCTTCTTGGCCGTGTCTCGACACTGATCGTCACCGAGGGCGGCAAGAAAGTTCAGCCTGATGACGTGGAGGAAGCTTACGCGGAGGAAAAAGCGATCCGCGAGATCGGCGTGCTGCAAAAGGACGGGAAGCTGGTCGCGCTGATCGTACCGGCA
>DATHHZ010000348.1:0-16785 GCA_035316965.1 Burkholderiales bacterium
GCTGGGGAGGTCGCGCGGCGCGCGCGCACCGCAACATGCTCGAGAACCTGGTGCTTTTCGCATCGCTGGTGCTCGTGGCGGTGGTGGCGGGCAAGACCAACGACATGACGCTCCTGGGCGCGCAGATCTTCTTCTGGGCGCGTCTTGCCTACGCGGTGATCTTCGTCTCCGGGATCATCTGGGTGCGCACCGCGGCATGGCTGGTATCGATGGCCGGACTCATCGTTATCTTCGCTCAGATCATGAAGTGAGGCGTGCTGGACCCGCTTAGCCGCGGGTCAAGCGATTGAGTCCGTCATAGGAACCCGCGCGACCGGCCGCGCACGCTTCCGGGCGCGATCTTCGCGGCGCGCGGTAAAATGCGCGCCTCGCTCTTTCAATCCGGGGGTCGTGTCGTGAATATTTCCATGTACCAGGCGAGCGCTCCGCGCCTCGTCAATACGCTCAAGAACCTTTCCGCCATCCTCGACAAGGCCCAGGCCCACGCCGAGGCGAAAAAAATCGAGCCGACCGTCTTCACCCACTGTCGGCTGTTCCCGGACATGTTTCCGATGAAGCGCCAGGTGCAGATCGCCTGCGATACCGCCAAAGGCGCGGTGGCGCGCCTGGCCGGGGTGGAGGTGCCCAAGCACGAGGATACCGAAGAAACCTTCGCCGAGCTCAAGGCGAGAATCGCGAAGACGCTAGATTTCATTCAAACCATCAAGCCCGCGCAGATCGACGGCAGCGAGGAGAAGAACATCCACCTCAAGCTGGGGCCCCGCGAGGTCGACTACAAGGGAATGCAGTACCTGCTCGGTTTCGCGCTGCCGAACTTCTACTTCCACGTCACGACCGCTTACGACATCCTGCGCCATAACGGCGTAGAGCTCGCCAAGCGCGACTACATCGGCAATCCGTAGCGGGGGCTTGTCGCGCTAGCTGTTGCGGGCGGCGATGAACCTCGCCCGATCGCTCACCGCGCCCAGGAGGGACACCGCGAAATCCGGGCTCGCCCTGATAAGATCTAGGAAGGTATTTCTGCCGATCGCAAGCAGTCCGCAATCCGTTTCCGAGACCACGGTGGCGAGGCGTGGTGTACGGTCGACCAGCGCCATCTCGCCGAACACGCCTCCCGGTCCAATTTTTTCCACGAGCTTGTCCCGGATGGAAACGGCAAGGCGGCCCTCGAGCACGACGTACATCATCACCCCCGCCTGGCCTTCCTTCACGATCACCTTGTTGCGCCCGTAACGCACCGTCGTTTGCGCGAGCGCCCGCGCGAGAATGGCGAGCGCGGATTTGTCGAATACGGTGGTTTCCTTCATCTTGCCGCCGGAGACGGCGCCACCCGGATTCCGCCGGGCGAGCGCATCGCGGATGCGGCGGATCATGACGCTCATCAGCATGAGCGCGAACTCGGGTCTTTTCCGCAGGGCGCCTTGAAACTGTCCGTCGTCGAGCCCGATGAGGCGGCAGGGGAGGTTTGCCACAGCGGTTGCGCTGCGGGGCAAATCGCTGATCGACGCCATCTCGCCGAAGATCTCGCCTTTGCCGATCTTGCCGATCACCTTGTTCTTCGCGACGAGACTCACCTCGCCGTCCAAGAGCAGGTACATCTTGTCGCGCCGGAGCAGGAGCCGGCTCGCTTTTTCGTTCTCGGCGAAAAGGGTCGCGCCCTGCGCGACCGTTTCCGTCTTGCCGGCGGAGCTGAAAAACTCCATCGCCATGGCCGGGTCGTAGATCGAGGTCTGCGCGGGCTCCGCGGGCTTCGTGAAATCCAGTTCACTCATTCGGTTTCCTCAGGCGTGGCCTGTCGCGCGCTCCGGGCGAGAACCGCACCCGGCTTCAATCCACCCTCGCGCCAGACGCGCTGATCACCTTCGCCCACTTCTCGATCTCGCTCTTGATGTGGGCCGCGAATTGTTCCCGGCTCCCGCCGATCGGCAGCAGGCCGTCGTTCGTCATCCGGGTCTTCATGTCCGAGGTTCGCATGATATTCGCAACTTGCGCGTTGAGCAGGTCGAGCACCTCGGGCTGCGTCCCGGACGGCGCGAGCAGGCCGTACCACTGGCTGGATTCGTAGCCCGGAAGCCCCCCTTCGGAAACGGTCGGCAGGTCCGGCATCGCGTGCAGCCGCTCGCGGCTCGTGACCGCAATCGCACGCAGACGGCCCGCCGCGACGTGTCCGCCTGCGTTGATCGCGGGGAGGAACATGACGGGCGCCTCGCCCGCGAGCAGCCCGATCATCGCCGGGCCCGAGCCCCGATACGGAACGTGCACCAATTGCACCTCGGCCATCACGTTGAAGAGCTCGCCCGCGAGATGCGGCGTGCTGCCCGAGCCGGAGCCGGCAAACCCGATTCGCCCGGGCTGCGACTTGGCAAGTGCGATGAGCTCCTTGACCGACTTGACCTGTAGGGACGGATGCACGACGAGCACGTTGGGTCCGAGCGCCATCAGGCTGATCGGCTCGAAATCCTTCACCGGGTCGTAGGGGACGCTCTTGTAGAGGCTCGGGTTGGTCACAAAGCCCGCGCCCGTAAACAACAGCGTGGTGCCGTCGTTTGCCGATTTCGCAACCGCTTCCGTCCCGATGTTTCCGTTCGCACCTCCGCGGTTTTCAATCACGAAGGGCTTGCCGAAGCCCTCGGCCAGCTTCTGGGCGAGGATGCGCCCCGCGGCGTCGACGCCCCCACCCGCCGGAAACGGCAGGATTACGCGCACCGGGCCTTTGGGATAGGAATGTTCGGCGCCCGACGCACGTTGTGCGTGCGCCGAGCACACGGTGAAAAGCAGGACGATCGCCGCGATCGCGCGTGCCGGGTTCATTTCCCGACCCCCTGAATCGCCCGCCAGACGTTCTGCGGCGTGGCGGGCATGGTGAGGTCGCGGACACCGAGTTCGCTCAGCGCATCGACGATCGCGTTGATGACCGCGGCGGGAGCGGGCGTGGTGGCGCCTTCGCCGGCGGCTTTGATGCCGAGCGGGTTCGTCGGCGAGAGGACTTCAACGATCTCTGCGCTGAAGGAAGGCAGCGTGTCCGATCGCGGTATGGCATAGTCCATGAGCGAGCCGGTGTGCGGCTGCCCCGTGGCCGGATCGAAATGGTAAATCTCCGAGATCGCCTGGCCGATTCCTTGCGCCGCGCCGCCGTGAGTCTGGCCGTGGACGATCATGGGGTTGATGCAGCGGCCGACGTCATCGACCGCAGTGAATCGCGTGATGTCGACTGCGCCTGTTTCCGGATCGACCTCGCACTCGCAGATCGCGCATCCGTTCGGGAATACCGGATCGTGCATCTCGTTGTCGGCGACGACGGCGAGTCCGCCTGACAATTCCTTGGGCAGGAGGGCTTCCGCCGAGTCTCGCGCCAATTCCAGAAAGCCGTACGCCCTCAGCGCGTGCGGCGCCGAGAAGCGCCCGTCGGCGAACCGGATCTCCTCCGCGCTAGCCTCCAGCATGTACGCCGCGATTTTCTTCCCCTTTTCGATCAGCTCCCTTGCGGCCATGGAGAACACCGTCGCCGCGTGGCGCATCGAGCGGCCGGAATGCGAGCCGCCGCCGACGCTCACCACGTCGGTGTCGCCGACGATGATATCGATCGCGTCCACGGGTACGGACAGGAGCGAAGACACCACCTGCGCGAAGCTCGTCTCGTGACCTTGCCCCGAGGGCTGCGTGCCGATCACGACCCTGACGCGCCCGGCGGGAGTGACGGTGATCTCGGCGCGCTCCTTGGGTGAGCCGATCGAAGATTCGACGTAGTTCGAGAGGCCGCGCCCGAGCAGCTTGCCGCGCGCGGCGGTGTTCTTGCGGCGGCCTTCGAAGCCGTTCCAGTCGGCGATCCGCATCGCAAGATCCATGTTGGCCTGGTAGGTGCCGCTGTCGTAGGTCATTCCCACCGCGTTCCGGTAGGGCATTGCTTCCGGGCGGACGAGGTTCTTCCGGCGCAGCTCGATCCGGTCCATGCCGAGTTGCGCGGCGGCCGTGTCGATCAGGCGCTCGATCGCAAAGTTGACCTCGGGCCGGCCCGAGCTGCGATAGGGATTGGTCGGCGCCGTGGTGGTGAGCACGGCGCGGCTTCGCAGCGTCGCGGCGGGGATGTCGTAGCAGCCGGTGATGAGCCCCGATCCCTTGGAGAGCGGTGAGAGCGAAACGCAACGCGCGCCGACGTTGGAGAGGTTGGAGGCGCGCATCGCGAGAAACTTGCCGTCGGAGCGAAGCGCGAGCTCGACCTCGGTGACGAGATCGCGCCCCTGGTAATCGGAGAGGAAGGCTTCGGATCGCGAGGCGGTGAACTTCACCGGGCGCCCGAGCTTGCGCGAGGCCCAGAGCGCCAGACCGAACTCCACGTACACGCGGTTTTTCGATCCGAAATTGCCGCCGACGTCGCAGGAGAGCACGCGCAGATCTCGGGAGTCGATCCCGAGCAGCGACGCGAGGTCTTTCTTGTAGCGTACGGCGCCTCCGCCTCCGGCGTAGAGGGTGTACCGGCCGGTGCCCCCGTCATAGGATGCGAGCGCCGCGCGCGGTTCGATCGCAACCGCAGTACATCGCCCGATGTGAAATTTCATCTTGATGACGTGGCCGGCTTCGGCGAACGCGCGATCGGTCACCTCTCGGTCGCCGAAAACGGTGTCCACGATGACGTTGTCGGGCACCTCGTCCCACGGGCGCGGGGCTCCCTCTTGGAGGGCGCGCTCGGAGTGCGTGACCCAGGGCAGCTCCTCGTACTCGACCTCGACGGCTTCTACCGCGTCGAGCGCTTCGTTCCTCGTTTCGGCGACCACCATCGCGACGGCTTCGCCCACGTGGCGCACTTTGTCCGTCGGCAGGAGCCAGTGAGGACCCTCGAAGATCCTGCCGCCGCCCGGGCCGGTCAGCTTCATGTCCTCCCGAGTCGAGGGCAGGGGATTGTGCGGAATTGGCCCCAGGCGGTCGGCCGCGCAGTCCGACCCGCCGTAGACCCCCAGAACGCCTGCCATCGCGCGTGCCTGCTCCAAGGGGACGCGCAGAATGCGTGCGTGCGGATAAGGCGAGCGGACCATCGCGGCGTACGCCTGCCCGGGCATGTTGAAGTCGTCGCTGAAACGCCCGGCCCCGGTGAGCAGACGCAAATCCTCCTTGCGCGGCAACGGTCGGCCGATTGCGCCGGTTTCGCCCTGCCTGCTCGGCTCGCTCACCGCGCGTCTCCTCTTCGGCTAGGCGCCGAGATGCTCTCGGAAAAAATCGATCGATAGCGCGAGCGCACGGTCCGCTTCGGGCTTGCTATAGGTCTTGCCCCCGTGCCGCGCAAAGGCGTGGTCCGCACCCGGGTACTTGTGGATCGTGACGAGAGGATTCGGGGAGAGTCTGCGTTCGAGCAGTTCGTTGACCTCCGCCTGCACCCAGCGGTCCTTCATCGCCATGTGCAGCGTGAACGGCCGGCGCAGGTTCTTCGCTTCGCGGATGTTGTGTTCGATGTACGTGCCGTAGTAGGCCACCGCGCAGTCGATGTCGGTGCGGCAGCACATGAGATAGCAGAGTTTTCCGCCGAGGCAGTAGCCCACTGATCCGACCTTGCCGCTGCATTCGGCCATCTTCTTCAGGTACGCGGCCGTGTCCTCCATGTCGCGCACGCCGAGGTCGTAGTCGAAATCGTAATAGAGATCGAACGCCCTCTTCACGTCTTCGGGATTCTTGTCGTAGAGCTCGACTCCCGGCTCCTGGCGCCAGAACAGGTCCGGCACGAGGCACACGAAGCCTGCCTCGGCGAATTCCTGCGCGTGGCTCCGCATGGTGTCGTTCACGCCCCATATTTCCATGATGGCGATGATCGCGCCCGCGGGGGCGCGTTCGGGGAGGGCGACGTGCGCCCCCATCTCGCCGTCCCTCAGGCGGACGCGAATATCGCGGGTGCGCATCATCCGCTGAGCTTCAGGAGCGCGCGCGCGTTGCCGGCAAAGATACGGTCCTTTTCGGCTTTCGGGATTTCGAGGCCGTTCACGGCGTTGATCGTCTCGCGGATCAGCATGCGGCCTTTCTCGGCGTCGAAGGGCGCGTCGGTTGCGAAAACGCAATGTCCGGTCGTGAAAAAAGCGTGCCCGCAGCGCGTCGCGGCGACCGATCCGTTGAGCGCCGTGTCGCCGTAAAGCATTCTGTAGTACTCGACCGGACGCTTCTTCAGGCCGGCCTTGCGCGCCACGGGGTTCTCATTCGTCCTGCCGTGGAAGATCTGGTCGAACCCGAGGTCGATCTTGCCCGCGTAGAACGGCACCATTCCGCCCATGTGGTGGGTGATGACCTTCAGGCTCGGCAGTTCGTCGTAGATTCCCGAAAAGATGAGCCGCGTCACGCAGGCGGTCGTCTCGTACGGCCAGCCGAAGGTAAACCAGATCTCGTTCTCGGAGGCCTTTTCGGACGCGTAGTCGGAGAACTGCGGTCCGCGGATCGGGTGGATCCACACGGGCAGGTCGTGTTTCACCATGTTGCGGAAAATCGGACGGAACTCCGGAGCACTCAAGGGTCTGCCGAGGACGTTGGTGAAGATCTGGATGCCTTTGGCACCGAGCTCGACGATCGCGCGGTCGGCCTCGCGCACGCAGGCATCCATGTTGTTCATCGGCATCGACGCGATGAACGCCGGGAACCGATCCGGATATTTGCGGCACAGCTCGGCAAGCCCGTCGTTGGCGATGCGCGCGAGCTCGGGCGTCTTGTCCGAGGGCCCCAGCATCTCGATCGGCGGATTGGCAAGCGACAGAACCTGCTGCAGGCCTTCGAACTCGTCCATCATCCGAAGGCGCGCCTCGACGTCCCACAGGGTCGGCAGCTCGGGAAATGCGCTGAGCGTCACGTGGCCGGGAACGAGCGAGCTCAGGCGCTCGAGAATGCTCCTCGGCATGAAATGATTGAAGACGTCGATCATCCCGGTGAATCCCTTCAGTCGATGGTGATCCTGAACTCCCGGATCACCTGCATCCACTTTGCGATGTCCGCTTTCAGGAATGCGGAGAACTGCTCCGGCGTGCTGCCCCCGAGCTCGATGCCCTGGCTGCGGGTGCGATCCCTGAGCTCCGGCAGGTTCAGTATCCGGACCGTCTCCGCGTTGAGCTTCGATATGATCTCCTTCGACGTGCCGGCGGGGGCGACGAGACCGTACCAGGTGTCGATGTCGATCGGATAGCCGAGCTCAGCGAGGGTGGGAATGTCCGGGGCGAGGGGGGAGCGTCTGGAGCTCGCGACGGCAAGCCCGGTCAGCTTGCCCGCCTGCACGTGCGGGAGCGGCAGCAGAATCACGTTGAAGGCGATCGACACTTCGCCGGCGAGCAGGGCGGCGGCCGTGGGCGCCGCGCCCTTGTAGGGTACGTGCAACAAATCGATTCCCGCCATCCGTTTCAGCTGCTCGGCGGCCAGATGCTGCGGACTGCCGTTTCCGTTGGATGCGTAGGTGATTTTCCCCGGGTTAGCCTTGGCGTGCTGAATCAGCTCTTCGACTGTCTTCACCGGAACCTTGGGGTGCGCCGCGAGCAGGTTGGGCTGTGTGGCGACGCGCGAGATCGCCTCGAAGTCCTTCACCGGATCGTAGGGCAGCTTCGGGTACAACCCTACGTTCAGCGCAAGAGGGCTGTTTCCGCCCATAAGCACGGTGTAGCCGTCGGGCACGCTCTTCGCTGCGGCGTCGGTGCCGATGTTGCCGTTCGCGCCGGCCTTGTTCTCGACCACCACCGGCTGGCCGAAAGTCTTCGACATTTCTGCGCCGATCAGCCGCGAAAGGAAATCGTAGCCGCCGCCCGCGGGGAAGGGCGCAATGATGTGGATCGGCCGGCTAGGGTAGGATTGCGCCTGAGCACCCGAGCCCGCGCCTCCAAGCACCGCGGTCAGGAGGAAGGCAAGAACGATACGCGCGCTGGAGTCGCTTGTGTGCACAGTGCTCTCCCGGGAAGCTTCACATCGCAGGGGTCCTGACTTCGATGCAGACTATGACAAAATTTCGCGCCGCTGTCAGCGTCCGCTTGTCCGCAGGAATAGAAACCGGTCTGGCGTGTTGACCGTGGCAAGGGAGGCACCGATGCGTCCAACAACTTCAGAGGAGACATGCCCAATGAGCTCGTTTCGCATTGCAGTGGTTTTCGGCGCGCTTGCCGTCGCCAGCGTCGCCGCCGACGCGCAGACCCCCGGCCGGGTCCGCGGCACTATCACGGCCATCGACGGGAACACGCTGTCGGTAAAATCGCGCGAGGGCCAGGATCTCAAGATCGAGCTCGCACCGAACGCGACCTTTGCTTACATGAAGGCGCTCAAGCTCTCCGACATCGCGCCGGGAACGCCGCTCGGTACGAGCGCTGTGAAGGGACCGGATGGCAAGATCGTCGCGCGCGAATTGCATCTGTTCGCCAAGGATCGCCCGATTCCCAACGAGGGCCACCGTCCCTGGGACCTGGAGCCCGGCTCGACCATGACCAACGCGATGGTCACCGCGATGGTGCAGGCGAAGAACGGCCACGAGCTCACCCTAAAATACAAGGACGGCGCGCAGCAGGTCATCGTGCCGGAGAACATCCCCATCGTCATGGCCGTGGACGGGGACCGCTCGCTTCTCGTGGCCGGTCAGTATGCGGTCATCGCGGTTACGACGGACGCCGGGGGCAAGATGACCGCGACGCGCGTGCAAATCACCAAGGACGGGATCAAGCCTCCGCAGTAGTCGTGGGCGGCGGACCTCACCGCCGCGCAATCCCCGGTCTGGGCTGCCAAGGGGCGCCGCAACGGCTGCCCGGCGACGCTGCGCGTCAAATACTGCCAAAATCCGGCTTCGGCGTCCCGGCACCCGGAATGCACTTGCCGTGAAATTCGAGCTGTTTCATAATTGATATCAGAGGTTTATTCGGCGAAGGCCTGTCTGGCACAGTGCTTGCACCCAAATCCGATCATTCTGCGCCGACTTGTCCCCTCGGAACCCAACAGGAAACAGTGAGCCACATGCGAAGAACCGATAGCAAGCAGGCCGGGTTTACTATCGTGGAGCTCATGATAGTGATGATGATCATCGGGGTGCTCGCCGCCATTGTCTTGCCGAACGTCAGGTCCAACGCCGCCCGCGCGAGGATGTCGGAGGCGATCCTTGCACTGACCCCCTGCAAGAACATGATCACGGAACTGTACAATTCCGGCGGCGATCCGCCCGGCGCCGGCAATTGGGGCTGCGAGATCACCATGGACGCGTCCCAATACGTGGATACGATCGCGACCAGTGACGAGGGTGTCATCAAGGCGTCGTTGCGGGGCTTCAACGATGGGAGGATAGACACCCACGACCTCACCCTTGCGCCGCTTGATAACACGGGAGCTTTACCTCTCCCAGGCGGGCTCGTCAGAACTTGGCGATGCGGCTCTCCCACGGACTGGACGGGCACGAACGTGCCGTCGCAGTACCTCCCGGGCTCGTGCAGAGGTTGACGAGCCGGGCGAGGCGGGGCCATCATCCCGCCTGCGTGATGTAGGTCCCGCAAGTGAAAGGCCCTGCCGCGTGCCTTTTCCCTTTTACCCAAACCACCTGGAGAAGAAACATGTCCGTATGGCGTTCCGCGAGTCGATGCTCGTCAATCCTGATCCTGTCCGCGATCGCCGTCTGCGCCTTTGCCCAGGCACCCAGCGCCGAGTACACGCCGGAAGTCGGCCAGTCGGGCAAGGACGTCGTGTGGGTACCCTCGCCGCAGGACCTCGTCGACAAGATGCTCGACATGGCGAAAGTCACCCCCAGGGATTACGTGATCGATCTCGGCTCGGGCGACGGCCGCACCGTGATTACGGCCGCGAAGCGGGGCGCGCGCGCTCTCGGCGTCGAGTTCAATCCGGATATGGTCGCGTTGTCCAGGCGCAACGCCGCCAAAGCCGGGGTGAGCGATAAAGCGAGTTTCGTCGAAGCCGACATATTCCGCAGCGATCTATCTCCCGCCACCGTGATCACCCTATTTCTGTTGACGGAACTGAACCTCAAGCTCCGCCCGACGATCCTAACGCTCAAGCCCGGAACCCGCGTCGTTTCGAACACCTTCAGGATGGGAGACTGGGAACCGGACCAGACCGTCGAGCTCGGTTGCGATACGTATTGCACCGCTTATTTGTGGATCGTGCCCGCACGAGTCGAGGGCCGCTGGAAAACTGTTCGGGGCGAGCTCGCACTCAAGCAGGAATTCCAGAAGGTATCCGGAACGCTCAATTCCGGAAATGTCGCGGTGCCGATTTCCAGAGGCAATTTAAGCGGCGATCAAATCAGGTTCGTCGCTGCGGGCGCCGAATATCGCGGCCGCGTGAACGGAAACACGATCGAGGGGACCGTAAAGTCGGCGGGAAAATCGGCAGACTGGAAAGCCGCGCGGTAGCGCGGGTTGAAAAGCAGCGCCGCGAAAGGCGCCATCGGGTCTTAGTCGATCTTCACGCCTACCGCTTTTATCGCCTCGCCGTACTTGGTGTACTCCGCGCGGATGAGCGCGGTGAATTCCTCTGGCGTGGAAATGAACGGCTCGAGCCCGCCGACGCTGCGCACCTTTTCGCGCATGTCTGGATCGGCGAGCAGACGGTTGATCTCGGCGCGCAGCTTCGCGAGGACCGGCGCCGGCACCCCGGTCGGGGTGAAAAGCCCGATCCAAGCGTTGACCTCGAAGCCAGGATAGAGCTCCTTCAGAGCCGGCAGGTCTGGAAATGTCGCGGAGCGCCGGCCGCCTGCGACAGCGAGTCCGCGCAGCTTCCCGGCCTTGATATGGCCAGTGACCGAATTTCCGCCGAACATCACCGCGACGTCACCGGCAAGCAGGGCGAACGTGGCGGGGCCGCCACCTTTGTAGGGCACATGCACGAGATCGACGGCGGCGCGGGCCTTCAGCATTTCCATGGTGAGATGGTGCTGGCTGCCGTTGCCGATCGAGGCGTACGCGAGCGGCGGCTTGGCGCGGCGCGCGTATTCTAGGAATTCCTGTAGGCTCTTCACCGGCAACGCGGGATTGACTGCCAGCACCATCTGGGTGGTTATGAGCGTCGCTACCGGCGTCAAGTCCTTCAGCGTATCGACCGGCAGGTTCGCGTACAGATGCGGGCTGATGACGATCTGGCTGTCCTGCCCCAGGAGCAGCGTGTATCCGTCGGGCGCGGCCCTTGCAGCGAGTTCGCTCGAGAGGTTGCCGTTGGAGCCCGGGCGATTCTCGACGACCACCGGCTGCCCGAGCGCCTCGCCGAGCCGGGGAGAGACCACGCGGGCAATCGTATCGGTGGCACCGCCCGGGGGATTGGGCACGAGCAGGCGAATCGGCCGGCTCGGATATTGCGCCCAAGTCGCTGCGGCACATAGCGACAGAAGGAGGGCGGCCACGGTCCCTAAAGGACGAAGGAAGCGATTCGCTCGCATGGTCTAGCCTTTCATGCGCTGTCGTTGGTCAGCGACAAACCTCAGTGGTATCCGGTAAGAGTCGAAATAAAAATCTTGATGGACGGGTCCTGACAGTCCGGGCACCTCTATCAAAATCCAACAAATTGATACATTTGGCCAGTTTGTGTTCTATCTAAGAATAAGTGTGCCAGATGTCTTGTACAGGGAAAACAATAGCACGAGGATACGCAAGGCTGATTGATAATGGTGCCGGGCAATTTGGCCACCCATCACAGGAGAGATATCTGTAGCTTCGGTCAGAGCGCTGTGCAGGGGGGTGCGACGGGGGATATTTCCATTCTCCAATGACCAACGTCCGGACTCAATACAGAGAGGCCTATGCGCCCCGCACCATCTCCAAGGCGCTCCTCAAGGCCCTCGTGGAGGCACTCGTCGACTTCAAGCCGGGACTCCCTACGAGGTCCAGGAAGATCAAGGCCAAGGCGATCAGCGCCGGAAAAATCACGGAGCTAGAAGGGCCCGAGTCTTGGAAGGTAACCGATCCTCATTCCTCAGCCGAGCTCGAGCACGTACGCGTGGAGCTCTTGCTCACGGCGGCAGAACACCGCAGTTGCGAGCTTCACGTTGAGTTTCGCAGTGCACACATCACTTTAGGCGTCTCGGACGTTGATACCGGCTGGGGCAAGGGTGTTTTTGAGGACACGCTCGTTCTACTCGGCTCTTTGGGAATCTCCTCGAAAGGGCTCAACGAAAGACTCAGAAAGGGATATCGTCTTCTTGACATCTTCCAGAACGTTCTCCAGGTGCTGTCGGTGGCGGTTTTCGCAGTCTGGCTCAGCGGTAAGGGGATCAGCTATCTTTATGCTTGCTTGGCGCTGTTCATTGCGGGCGTCATGCCGGCGATGACCCGCTCGTTCCATTTCTTTTCTCCCCCCAAGAAAGCTCCGATTATCCAGGAAACGGTTGCCAAGAGCAGAAACTTTCCATGGGTGGAAGCCACCGCGGTTCTTTCTTTTATTGCGGGCGTGCTTCAATTGGCAAACGCACTGGCTGCAATTGCGTGGTGAAGAGGCACTGCCACGAATCGCGGAAAATGACAAAAATGTAATGAGCCGGTCAGGTCTGCGTTCGAAATGGGACTCTAAAGTGGATGCCTGCCCCGGGGAAATTTCTTTCCGCCGGGCGTCACTCTCTTAAGGGGAACGCCATGAGACTGTTTGTTCCGGTTGTCGCAGCATTGACCCTTTCCGCCGCGAGCTTTGCCGTCACCGCTACCGTGACCGAAGCCGACATGTTTGGCAGCCCTGCACAAGCGGCGGTCGCGCAGCGCACCATCTCTATCAATCCCAAGACCCGATGGATCACGGTGGAGCGCGGCGAGGTCGTGAAATTCGTGGCAAACGGGCAGGAATTCGCCTGGGCCTTCAACGGAATGTCTTCCTCGTTCGATTTGAACCGGATCGCGCCTAGCGGGACTCTGGATCGGAACCTGAAGGTCTACGTCTGGCCCAATGCAGAGGACTTGTCGGACAAGTAGGAAGCACGTCTGACGCGCCGTCGCTGTCGGCCGACGGCGCGCTTCCTCCCTTCCACATCGCCGAGCGATGACACGCTCGGCGTCTGAGCTCCCGCCGTCTTCTGTCTAGGCCCGGCCGGCGCGTGCCGCCGGGCCCTTCAGCGAAATTTCCTGCGCCCGTTTTCGCCGGGATATGACACAATCATGGCCACAATTCGAATCGCCCCAGTGCAGACAGGGAGAGCGCGTGTCGGACCCTGCCGTTCAGATGGACCTGAGCCTTCAGGTCGGCAAGTACGACGTTCAGAAGGCGATCGGCAAGGGCGCGACGGGAACGGTGTACCTCGCCAGGGATACCTTCACCGGGCGCGAAGTTGCGCTCAAGACGATCGAGCCCGAGGTATTCCGGGATCCCGAATTCGGCACTGTGTACCGCTCCCAATTCCAGAACGAGGCTTCGCTCGCCGGAAAACTCCGGCATCCCCACATCGTGGCGATCCTCGACGCGGTGGTGCAGAAGGACTCGGGCCACATCGCGATGGAATACGTGGAAGGCGGCGATCTCTCCAGGCACGTCGCGCGGGACAAGCTGCTCCCTGTGGCCGATGTGCTGCAGATCGCGTTCAAGTGCTGCGGCGCCCTCGAATACGCCGCCAGGGAAGGCATCGTCCATAGCGACATCAAGCCGGCGAACCTCATGATCGCCGAAGGCACCGAGGTAAAGATTTCGGATTTCGGCGCGGCTTACCTGCGCAAGAGCCAGGTCGTTCAGACCGCGGCGATGGGTTCGCCTTACTACATGTCGCCCGAGCAGATCGCGGGCAAGGAGCTCAACTTCCACAGCGATATGTACTCGCTCGGCGTGTCGCTTTATGAACTCCTCACCGGCAACAAGCCTTTCACGGGGGAGACCATCGAGATTCTGGTGCAGAAAATCCAGAAACAGGATCCGATTCCGCCGAGCAGCGCTCGGTCCGGACTGCCGAAGTCTGTGGACTCCGTCGTCCTGCGCGCGATGGCAAAGAAGCCCGAGCACCGCTACCCGAGCTGGGCCGAGTTCGCCGCGGAGCTCTCGAGAGTCGTCCAGCAGACTCTTCCGTCCGGCGTCGTTCCGGACAGCGAGAAATACGTCGCACTGAGGAAAGTCGAGATGCTCGCGGCCCTCTCGGACACGGAATTCTGGGAACTTGCGCGGGCCGGCGATTGGGCGCGCGTGGGGCCCAATCAGACGATCTTGAACGAGAACGAAAAAGGAAAGAGCTTCTATTTCATCGGCAAGGGGCAGGCCAGGGTGACCCGTCAGGGGCGTCTGCTCAACATGATCAACGAGGGCGAGTGCTTCGGCGAGATGGCCTACATCCGTGGCGGCGAGGTACCGCGGAACGCGACGGTGGATTCGGTGACGGAGCTTCTGCTCGCAAAATTCAGACCCGACGCGTTCAGCAAGATGAGCGTCGGTGCGCAGCTCTATCTCACCCGCGCGCTGGCGCGCAACCTCGCTGACCGGCTGGAGCTCGCCAATACCCGTATCGGGCGGTGATTTCCGAGAAGGTATGAAAATCGATTGGGACGTGCCGATCCCGATGGACGACGGCCTGGTGCTCCGCGCCGACGTGTTCCGCCCCGCGGCGGACGGTCGCTATCCGGCGATTCTCTCCTATGGACCGTACGGCAAGGGGCTCGCGTTCCAGGAGGGCTACAAGACCGCGTGGAAAATCATGGCGCGCGATTATCCCGACGCGGTCGCAGGCAGCAGCAACCAGTACGCCAACTGGGAGGTGGTCGATCCGGAAAAGTGGGTGCCGGACGGCTACGCCTGCGTGCGCGTCGATTCGCGCGGCGCGGGGCGCTCGCCGGGGACTCTGTGCCATAACAACGCCCGCGAGACCCGCGACATCCACCTGTGCATCGAGTGGGCGGCGGCGCAAGCCTGGTGCAGCGGAAAAGTCGGCATGAACGGAATTTCCTACTACGCGAGCAACCAGTGGCGCGCGGCCGCGTCGCAGCCGCCGCATCTCGAAGCGATCTGCGTGTGGGAAGGCTGGTGCGACAGTTACCGCGACGGCAACCGGCACGGCGGCATCATCTGCAGCTTCCGCAAGAACTGGCAGGACATGCAGGTGAAGACGGTGCAGCACGGACAGGGCGAGCGCGGCGCGAGGAGCCGCGTGACGGGCGACACCGTATGCGGTCCGGAGACGCTCCCGCCCGAAGAGCTGGAGAAGAACCGCGAGAACATGTGGGCGGAGATTCTTTCACGCCCGCTCGACGGGGAGTACTACCGCGAGCGCACCGCCGATCTTTCGAGGGTCAAGGTGCCGTTGCTCTCGGCCGCGAACTGGGGCGGGCAGGGACTGCACACGCGCGGCAACTTCGAGGGCTTTACGGGTGCAGCGTCCCGGCAAAAGTGGCTGGAAGTGCACGGCGGCTCGCACTGGGCGCCGTTCTACACTGACTACGGAGTCACGCTGCAGAAACGCTTCTTCGATCATTTCCTGAAAGGCTTAGCCAATGGCTGGGACAGGCAGCCGCGCGTGCAGCTGCAGGTCAGGCATCCCGGCGAAAAATTCGTCCTGCGCCACGAGAACGAATGGCCGCTCGCGCGCACGAAGTGGACGTATTTCCACCTCGATCCGAAGGAAATGAGTTTGTCTACTGCGCCGTTTTCCGGCGAAGAGTCTATCGCCTACGACGCGATGGGCGAAGGTGTGACCTTCTCGACCCGGTCGCTCGAGCGCGAAACCGAGATCACCGGGCCATCGGCGCTCAGGCTCTTCGTTTCCTCCTCGACCGCGGACGCCGATCTCTTCGCAGTTCTGCGCGTGTT
Organism: Burkholderiales bacterium; assembly: GCA_035316965.1. Classification (GTDB taxonomy): domain Bacteria; phylum Pseudomonadota; class Gammaproteobacteria; order Burkholderiales; family SG8-39; genus VBDM01. Next base: position 15,691 of record DATHHZ010000348.1, read on the forward strand.
CGACCCGAAAGGAAAGGAAGTCTCATTCTACGGGGCGCTCGACCCGCGCACGCCGATCGGGCAGGGCTGGCTGCGCGCATCGCAAAGGAAGCTCGATCCGAAACGCTCGCTGCCTTACCGCCCTTTCCACGCGCACGACGAGAAGCAGCCGCTGTCGCCGGGCGAGGTGGTCGAGCTCGATATCGAGATCTGGCCGACCTGCATCGTCGTGCCGGCCGGATTTCGCGTCGCGCTCACGATCCGCGGAAAGGACTACGAGCACGATGGGGAAGCAGCGTCCCTCTCCAATATGAAAAATCCCATGCGCGGCTGCGGGCCCTTCATCCACGATGACGAGACCGACCGGCCGCTCGCGATCTTCGGCGGAAAAGTCACGCTGCACTTTGGGCCGGGACGGCGCTCGAGCGTCTTGCTGCCCGTGATTCCCCCGAACTAGTCGCATGCGCGCCGAGCTCGTCTCTATCCCCACCGAAACGGTTCCGCTGGACGGCCTGTACTACGAGGCCGAGGGCAGGGCGGCGGGCGCGGCACTGCTGTTTCACGGCAATACCATGAATTTCTATGTCGGCGCGCTGCGCTTCCTGCCTCCGATGCTGGTGAAGCTCGGCCTCGCGTGCCTCGCGTTCAATCGCCGCGGGCACGATATCCTCAGCACGCGAAACAGCCGCGTTCCCGAGGGAGGCGCGTTTCAGCTGGCGCGCGAGGGCATCGAGGACAACCGCAGTGCTGCGCGCTGGATGGCCGAGCGCGGATTCCCGCACCCAGTGATCATCGGCCACAGCAACGGCGGCATGCTCGCCGTGCGGCACGTCGCCGTTCATCCCCAGACGCCGGCCCTGGTGTTGCTCTCGGCGCACCTGGGCGGCAAGAACATCATGGCGCGCACCAGTCGTGCGGGGCTCATGGCGCAGGACCGCATCGAGGAATTCACCGCGCGCGCAAGGGAGCTCGTCGCTTCGGGCCGCGCACGCGAGCTGATGCTGATGCCCGGCTGGTGGTACGCGATCAGCGCGGAGAGCTACCTGGACCGCCTCACCGAGACTCCCGACGCGCTCGCGCTCGCCCCGACGATCAAATGCCCCACGCTCTACGTCC
>DATHHZ010000349.1:0-2333 GCA_035316965.1 Burkholderiales bacterium
GACGCGCCGCCGACTGCCGAAGGCGTGTCGGGTGCCACCACGCGCACGGTGGTCACTTCGTCGCTCGCGATCCTGGCGCTCGATTTCGTGCTGACGGCACTGATGTTCAGAGGACACTAAGACATGATGACGCGCAAAGAGCTGGACTTGTGGGTGGGGATTTTTGCGGTGATCGGCATCGGCGCGCTGCTGTTCCTGTCGATGAAGGTGGCGAACCTCGCTTCTTTTTCGGCAGCGGATTCGTATCAGGTCAACGCCAAGTTCGAAAACATCGGCGGCCTCAAGGTCCGCGCACCGGTGAAAAGCGCGGGTGTCGTCGTCGGCCGGGTCAGCGACATCCGCTTCGACAACGAGAGCTTCGAGGCGGTGGTCTCCATGAACATCGACAGCCGCTACCAGTTTCCGAAAGACAGCTCGGCCAAGATTCTGACTTCGGGCCTGCTCGGCGAGCAGTACATCGGTCTTTCACCCGGCGGCGAATCGGTCAACCTGAAAAACGGTGACACGTTAAAACTCACGCAGTCCGCGGTGGTGCTCGAAAATCTCATCGGTCAGTTCCTGTACAATAAGGCTGCCGAAGGGGACGGCAAAAAGTAAGCAAGGATTGAAAGCCGAGCGCGTGGCAAGGGCAAAGAGGCTGTGCGCGGCGCTGCTCCTCGCCGGAACGCTGGCGGGCTGCGCTACTTCGGGGGGCAATCCGGCGGACCCTCTCGAGCCGTTCAATCGCGCGATGTTCCGTTTCAACGATGCGGTGGACGGGGTCGTGATCAAGCCGGTGGCCAAGGGTTACCGCAGCGTCGTGCCGGGAGTCTTGCGTACCGGCATTTCCAATTTTTTTTCCAATCTCGAGGACGTCTGGATTTCGGTGAACGATGTGCTGCAGGGAAAGTTCCAGCGGGGGTTCGAGGATTTCACTCGGGTCCTTTTCAATTCGACGTTCGGGATCGCCGGCGTTTTCGACTTCGCGTCCGACCTCGGATTGCAGAAGCACAACGAGGATTTCGGGCAGACATTGGGCTGGTGGGGCGTCGGCAGCGGCGCGTACCTGGTTCTGCCGATCCTGGGTCCCTCGACGATCCGCGATGGCTTCGGCCTGCTGCTCGATACCCAGGCCGACCTTGTTTTCCAGATCGACGGGGTTCCGGTGCGCAACTCGCTCTATGCGACGCGCGCGATCAGCAATCGTGCCAACCTCCTCGACGCCTCGAGCGTTATTGAACAGGCAGCGCTCGACAAATACACCTTCGTGCGCGAAGCCTGGCTGCAGCGCCGACGCAACCTTGTCTACGACGGAGATCCGCCGCGGGAGCGCGAGGAGCCCGATGATGAACCCACCAAGTGACCAAAATCCTGTGGCCATGAAAATCCCTTTCTACGCGCTCTTTGCGTTGCTGATCCCCCTCGCGCACGCTCAGCAGCCTGTTGCGCCCGACGTCTTGGTGAAATCGATCACCGAGGAGGTCGTCGCCATCCTGAAGCAGGACAAGGACATTCAGGCAGGCGACACGAAAAAGGCCGCCGATCTGATCGAGACCAAGATCGTCCCGCATTTCAATTTCATCCGCATGACCCGGATCGCCATGGGGCGCAGCTGGCGGCTCGCCTCGCCCGAGCAGCAAAAGGTGCTCGCCGACGAATTCAAGACGTTGCTGGTTCGGACTTATTCGACGGCGCTCTCCAACTACCGCGACCAGCAGATCGATTACAAGCCCCTGCGCGCCAAGCCCGAAGATACCGAGGTCACCGTGAGATCAGAGGTCAAACAATCGGGCTCGTCCCAGCCGGTCGCCATCGACTACGAGATGGAAAAGACCCCCAACGGGTGGAAGGTCTACGACGTCAAGGTCGGCGGGGTGAGCTTGGTTACGACCTACCGCGACACCTTCGCCAGCGAAGTTCGCGAGCACGGCGTGGACGGCCTGATCAAATCGCTCGTCGCGAAAAACCGCCAGCCCGAGCGCTCGAAAGGAGGCAAGACGTGATCCGTCGAGAGGGGGACTCGCTCATCCTCGAAGGCCCGGTGACCTTGGATACCGTACCGGGGCTTATCGGACCGGCGGAGGAACATCTGCGGCAGGGCGCGCGCGTGGTCGATTTCCGCAATGTGACCGAAGTCGATTCCGCCGCAGTAGCCCTCGCCCTGGAGTGGTTGCGTCGGGCCGCAGAAGGCAAGACCGGGCTGCGCCTCGCCAACTTACCCGCTGCGATGCAGAACCTCGCCAAGCTCTACGGAGTCTCCGAGCTGCTTCAGTCGGCTTCGAGCTGATCTTTCGCGCGGGCGGACCCACCGGCATGCCTGCCGCGATCGAAGTCCGCGACGTCCACAAGCGCTT
>DATHHZ010000350.1:0-4527 GCA_035316965.1 Burkholderiales bacterium
ACGCGACGCGCTTCCCGTCGGGCGACCACACCGGCCGCAGATCGTCGTAACGCCAGGTGCTGAGCGGCATCGGCGCCGCGGGCGGTGTGCGCCCCGGTTCGAGCACGTAGACGTCGTGGTTCTCGTTGATGCCCTGGATGACCGCGAGACGCTTGCCGTCCGGGGACCACTGTGGATAGAGATAGGGCCATTCCCCATGCGTTACTCGGGTCGTGGCCTTCGTGGCGAGATCGAGCACATAGACGTCGCCGTGTCCGCTGCGGCCGGAGATAAACGCGATCTGGTCGCGTACCGGCGACCAGTGCGCGTGTCCGTCCTTCTCTCTGTGAGTCGTGATGCGTGCGATGCGGCCGTCGGGCTCGCGCAGGTACAGGTCGTAGTTGCCCTCGCCGCCGTTGCTCATGAATACGAGCCTCTTGCCGTCCGGCGACCAGCTGATGCCGGAGTTATAGCTCGTCTGCTCCACGACCTCCGGGAAGAAGAACGGGTTCTGGCCCGGCGCGACCGAAGCCTGTTGGTGAATGGTTTGGACGATGTCGCCGTTGATGCGCACGATCGCGATTTCCTTGTTGTCGCCGCGCGAGCGCTCGAACGCGACCACGTCTCCGGCGGGCGACCACACCGGGTTCGAGTCGTTGCGTCCTCGGGCGACGGGAACGAGCGGCCGCACGAATTCCGGTTCGATCCCGGCCGGCTCCCCCGCGGCCGGCGGTTCTTCGGCGGCCGCAGGCAACGCAACTGTGGGCCACGCGAACGCGACGAACAGGGCAAGCGAAGGGCGCCAGTGGTGCATCGCGTTTCGGGTCGGCGCGATCAAGGTTCCTGGATCTGATCGCGGTATCTGCGCGCCCCCTCGCGAGCCTGCACGAAGGCCTGATTGCCCTCGAGCTTTTTCGGGAAGAAGTCGAAGTACTCTCGCCACGCGAGGCTCGCGCTGTTCATCACCGCCGGCTGCTTCGTCATCAGATACAGCTTGTGGTATGAGAGCGCCGTGTAGTAGTAGGTGTCGTGCACGGCCTCGTCGTACTCAGCGCTCGGGAAGAAGCGCGTGTTCTGCTTGGCAGTCTGCAGCGCCTTGATCGCCTTGGCGAAGTACGTGGACGCGGCGGTGCGATCGCCGTCCACCAGGCGGTTGCCTTTCTCGCAATACGCATGGCCGAGGTTGGTAAAGGTGACCGCGAACTGCTTGTAGATCAGCTGCTGGTTCTCGGGCAGCGCCAGCACGGCCTCGAACTCGGCGATCGCGCGGTCGTAGTCCTCTTTCTCGTCGAGGTAGATGTCGCCCAGGCGCCGGTGCGCCTCGGCGTAATCCGGGTGCTCGCGCTCGGTGGAGGCATAGGCCTTGATGGCGCTGTCGATGTCGCCTTTCTCGCGCGCGCGCTCGCCCATCTTGAGGAAGTCCTTTTGCAGGACGATGCGGCGCTCGCCGGTGCGGTCCTCCTCCTTCTGGGTGAATTCCATGACCTCGAAGAAGTCGCGGTAGTCCTCGCCGTAGGTCAGGCGCACGCTGTGAAAGCCGAGCGTGATCAGCTTGCCGCCGGTGATCGGCGTCTTGCCGACCTGCTCGTCGTCGATGTAGACGGTTGCCGACGATGGCGTGGAATCGACCTTGAACAGGACATTGTTGGCCGCGAGTAGGAACTCGCGCGCTTCGCCGCTCTTGTCGACTTTGATCTTGTCGGTGAGCTGCTGGTAGCCGTGGCGGTACAGCGTGAGCGTATAGTTGCGGCCGAGCCGCAGGGGAACCTCCGCCTGGCCGTTCGTACCCGTCGCACCGGCCCACTCGCCGTTCAAGTAGACGCTGGTGCCCGCAAGGGGGTTGACGTCCGCGCCGACGCCGCCCTTCGCGGTGAGCAGGAAGTAGGTGCGTCGATCGCCCTCGTCGCCTTCGCGCCCGGTGCGTCGCACCACGCGATCGCCGATCTGCACCTTCTCGCCCTGCTTGAGTGTTGCGACCTCGGCAAGCGAGCTCGTATCTTCGCCGCGCTTGACCTCGATCCTGCCGGTCTCGCGGTATCCCGCCACCTTGCCGCCCTCACCGAACGTCGGCGTGGTCAGGGTGAACTCGGTGCCGCGGCCGATACGCCAGTTCTTGCCGATGTTGATGCGATAGCGATCATCCTCCTGACCGACTATCGTGCCCTCGAGCGGAAAGCGCTCGATAACGTTGTTTGCAATGTCGCGCACCGCGCCGTTGATCCCGCCGGCGCTGCGGGCGCGCGCGATCTCCGAGAAAATGATTTTGCCGTTCGCGGTGTGGAATTTGACCTCGACCAAGTAGCCGCCATCGTCCTTGGCGACGCTCCCGAGCGCGATCATGTCCACGGTCGCGCGCAGTGGCGTGTCCTGCCAGCCCTTGGTCATGATGCGGTCGATATTGAGCTTGTGCTGATTGACCTCGGCCTGCTGCCTCTCCGCCGACACCTCGCGGAACGCCGGGAACTTGAACAGCTGCGTCGCCAGCGCCTGCTCGGCCTGGGTTGCGACCTCCTTCAGGTCCACGCCCGGCGTGTTGCCGACGACGCGGTAGAGTCCGATACGGATCGGCTTGGGCGCAGTCGGGTAGAAGTAGCGCTGAAGGTTGACTTGGCCCTCGAGCCGGATCGTGGTTTTCCACGCTGCGGGAACGTAACCGGGCGCTGCGAGCGCGATCTGGGCCTTCTTGCCCGGCTCGCCGCGGTAGTCGTACGTGTAGCTGCCCTGCGCGTCGGTCTTGCCTACGGTCTTGCCGTCTATGCTCACGCTCAAGCCCGGCACCCCGCTCACGCGGCCGTACTCGTCGGTCAGCGCTCTGATCGCCACCACGGTCTGGCGGTTGAGCGCGACTTCGACTACCTGGCCCGGCTCGAGCTGACGTGTCGCCCGGTAGGGGCTGAAACCGGCCTTGGCGACGCCGACCTCGGCCCCCTTCGCCGGCTGCGTCCGATAGGAGTAGACGAATTCGCCCTTGGCATCGGTGACTCCTTCCTCCTTCCCGCCGACCGTCACCTTGGCTTCGGGCACCGGCGTACCCGTCTCGGTCACGCGCAGGGTGACGTAACGCGTCGCCTTGAGATCGGCCTCGACGCGATACGTGTCGATCTGATCCCCCTTCGGCAGCTTCACGAGGAAGGTCGCTTTCCAGGGATCGATGCGATAGCCGGGCGCCTCCTTGATCACCGTCACCTCAACTTCGCTGCCGGCCTTCTTGCGCAGCTGCTGCTTGAACACGCCTTGGGCGTCGGTGACGCCGAGCTCCTCGCGATCTACGGTGACCTTCGCCTGTGGCGCGGGCTGGTCGTCGATACGCGCCTTGACCTCGATGTCGAGGCGCTGGCCGCAGGCGCCGAGCAGGGCGATGAGCAGGATGGGAAGAAAACGCAGGTGAGTTGTGGCCATGAAGAGTCCCTCGGTAATGGCGCCGGGTCTAAGGGGCACGACGGATGCGTCCGCTCACATCGCGGGCGGCTGGATATTGACCTCGCCGGGATTGATGATCTTGTCCTCGTCGGTGGCGGAACCTTTGATCGACTTCCGCTTGGTCTCCTGGATCTTCGGCAACTTGAACTCGACCTTCTTTCCGAAGAAGGAGCCGATCTCGACCGTCTCGGTCTGCGTCTCGTAGCCGATGCGGCTCGCCTCCACCTTGTAGAGGCCGGGCTTGATACTGCCCTTGGGCGACTCATATTCGCCCTTCTCGTCCACCGTCGCGGAGCTCGAAGCCTGATCGACCGCGGCGGTCGTGTTGATCATGTTGACCACTGCCCCCTTCGGGCTCTCGTTCGGGATCGGCTGCTGACGGCTGTCAACGAGCTGCACCGTGCCATGAATCGTGGCGGCACAGCCGGACACCACCAGCAGGGGGGCGATTAGGACAACCAGCGCTCTTGCGGTCATGAACTTTCTCCAGTTGATCGTCAGCGAGTTTACGCGACTGCGGCCAGTCCTCGTTCTCGCGATTCGCTGCTCGCTTTGATTTCCAAATTGTGGATCCGGGCTCGGCACAACCAAGCCGTGGCGGCGCGAATGTCCATAGAACGTTCGCGATAACCCCACCTACCCGTGGTCTGGTGCTCGGCGGCGCGGACGCATGATGAGTGTGTCCGCGGCAACTCCCCCCCTCGCCCAGCCGAGCTACAGGCGCGTGTGGAGCGGCGATTATAACCGAGATTCGGGGAAGTCTAAGGGGAGAGAGGTCGGCACGTCTTGCGTCTGCAGGCGCGGATCACCGCCGATCATGCCGACTCCACCCTGTCGCGGCCCCGATACTTGGCGTCGTACAGAGCCTGGTCCGCAGCGTGCAGGAGCGCGGCCGGAGTCGTGCCATGGTCCGGAAAAGCCGCGACCCCCAGCGAAATGGTGATGGCGGCGAGAGTGTGTTCCTCGTATTTCAGCTTCAGCTCCTGCACCGCCCTGCGTATATTCTCCGCGCGCTGAGTCGCGATTTGCATAGATGCCTCCGGCAGGAGCACCGAGAATTCTTCTCCGCCGACGCGGCACGCGATGTCGCTCTGGCGGACGAATCCCTGCAGCAAGAGGCCCACGCGC
>DATHHZ010000351.1:0-5547 GCA_035316965.1 Burkholderiales bacterium
CGGCTCACGCAGAAGCGCTCGCGATTCATTCGCGTCGAGGAGCTCGTATACGATGCGGCCTCGCTCGTGCCCGGGCTCGCTCCGACGCGCGCGCAGGTCGCGGCCGAGTCGGCGCTTCTGCAGCGCGACAAGGAAGGACTGGAGATCGATCAGGGGATCTTCGTCTCCGCCGTGCTCGCGAATCCGAACGCCGGGCGCCACCTCTGCCACGCGATGCTCCTGCCCCACGCGGGAACCGCCGAACGGTTTCCGGAGCTGGGAAGAAATGGGCGCGTCGATCTCGGCGCGGCGGAAGTCTTCCGCAAAGGCAAGGCCGCGCACGTGATCCAGAAGAACCCGCGCCATCTGAACGCCGAGGACGCGAGCACCCTAGACGCGACCGAGATCGCGGTCGATCTGGCGATCCTCGATCCGAACGCGCAGATCTGCGTGCTGCGCGGGGACGTCGTACAGGGCGGCAAGTATCAGGGGCGCCGCGTGCTCGGCAGCGGCATCAACCTCACGCATCTCTACCACGGCAAGGTGCCATTCATCTGGTACCTGCAACGCGACCTGGGGATCGTCAACAAGATTTATCGGGGTCTCGCGCGCCCGGACGCGATGCCGGACGACGTTACTGGGACAACGCGGGAGAAACCCTGGATCGCGGTGGTGGAGGGATTCGCCATCGGCGGGCACTGCCAGTACCTGCTCGTCATGGACTACGTGCTCGCGGCGCAGGACGCGTTCATGAGCCTGCCCGCTCGCAAGGAGGGCATCATCCCCGGCGCGGCCAACCTGCGCCTGCCGCGCTTCACCGGGGACCGCATCGCGCGCCAGGCGATCATGAGCGAGCGCCGGTTCGAATGCGATAGCGCCGAGGGGCGGCTGATCTGCGACGAGGTGGTCGCGGGAGGCGACATGGACGGCGCGATCGAGCGCGTCGTGGAGAGGCTGACCGGTTCGGGTGTGGTGAGCGCCAGCGCGAACCGGCGCGCTTTCCGGATCGCGCAGGAGCCGTTCGATCTGTTCCGGAGCTACTTCGCCCTGTACGCGCTCGAGCAGGCCTACTGCCACTTCAGCCCGGCGCTGATCGAAAACCTCGAGCGGAACTGGAACGCGAAGGACCGCAAGCTGGACTGAGCGTCAGTTGTCTCCGGACTCGCTGTCCGACCAGCGCCTGCGAGGTCCGGAATAGGGATAGTCCGCCGGGTCGTCCGCGCTCGCCTCGTCTTCCAGGTCGTCGAACTTGTCCAATTGGCGGAGCAGCGATTGCAGGCGCAGCTCGGCCGCGGAATCCCGGTCGGATTGATTGGAGAGCCGCTTCGCTACGCTTGCCGCGCGTTCGTAGTCGCGCTTCGTTCTGACCGGCCGCGCGTACCCGTTGGCTTTTCTTCGCTTGGTCATGACTACCCTTTCCTGCCGGCCCCGATGGGCTCTTCCTCGTAAGTGTAGCCTTTACTTGGGGGCCGGGGTCGATTGATGCTCCCGCCGTCGCGCCCGCTCGCGGAACACGCCGCGCGCGAACCAGGCGAGACCCGCGAGGACGAGCACCCCCATGAGCCAACGGACGGCGACCGCCAGCTGCGAGGCGTCGAGCGCCGGCCACGGGAACTTGCCCAGGCGTTCCGCGCGCTCGGTCATCCAGTGCCAGGCCGTGTGGCCCACCAGCACCGACAGAATGATCGTTCCCAGACGTTCCGCGACCAGGAACCGGAACAGGATTTCCAGCGCGGGGACGAGGAGCGCGAGCACGAGCAGTTGCCCGAGCTCGACGCCGAGATTGAACGACAAGAGCGACGTCAACAGATGGGACCCGGCGAACTGCAGCGTTTCGCAGAGCGCGAACGAGAAGGCGAACCCGTGGACCAGGCCGAACCCGAAGGTGATCAACCAGCGGCGCCCCACGTTGCTGCCGAGGACGTTCTCGATCGCCATGTACAGGATGGAAATCGCGATCAGCGTTTCGATGAGCGGCGGAAACCATAGCGCGTCCGGCCCGAGCTCGTAGGCGGACGCGATGAGCGTGATCGAGTGCGCGACCGTAAACGAGGTGACCAGCAGGACGAGCTGCCCGAACTTCCGGAACGGGATCACCAGGCAAAGCAGGAACAGCAGATGGTCGGTCCCCTCGAGGATGTGGAAGAATCCCGACTCGACGAAGCGCCAGGCGGCCTGGTGCCAGCGCGGAGCCAGCCTGACCAGGCCCGGATCCCCGTGCAGGTCGAAGGCGCGCACGACGCCGGCGTCCGGCAGGAAGCGGAGCACGACGGTGGTTCGCAGGCCCAGCCGCTCGAGCCGGGGCCGGATCGAGAAGTCGGAGCGCTCCGAGTCGATCGGATAATCGAACAGGACGTCGAGCAGTCCCTGTTCCCAGTACAGCTCCAACCTGTTCGGCAGCCGCGGGCCGGTGACGTGCGCGAGCGCCTGCTCGTACGACGCGAAGGATTTGTCGGACTCAAGGGACACGCGGGCTTCCGCGACGCGCGGGTGAGCGAGGCGGACTTCGCCCTCGTACAGGTCGACGTTGTCCGCGATCCACAGCGTCGCCGCGTTGCGGAGCGACGCGTCGGCGCGCGCGAGATCGAGAAAGCCCGCGCCGCGCCGCGGAAAGTCCACGTCGCGCATGGCTTTGAGCGGCACGCGAATGAGCAGACGAAGCCGCTGCCCTTCCGGCTTCACGAAGGCATTCACCCTCACATCGGCCGGGATGTCGTGAGCCACCGCCGGCAGGGCGAGGGCGAGAATCAACGCCGCCACCGACGGGACCCTCGTGCGGCGCACGAGGGTGTTGACAAGGATTTTCCCAGCGTCGAGCATAGGGGCAGCGCAGCTTACAACGGAAAAGGGGGAGTCAATGAAAAGCGTGGAGCGGAAACGCAGCTTCTATGTCGGCGCGGCATTCGTTTCAGCCATTGTCGCGCTCGGAGCCTGTCAGGCCTTGCTCGAAGCGGGCTCCCCCGGACCCACGGTCCAGGCGCCGAGATTCGAAGTGGATCCGCTGTGGCCGAAGCCCCTGCCGAATCACTGGCTGCTCGGCTGGACAATCGGGGTGTGGGTCGACGAGCAGGACCACGTCTGGGTCATTCATCGCGGCGCGGGAGGGCTGCATGACAACGAAAAGGGGCTCGAGCTGAAGCCTCCCATCTCCGAGTGCTGCCGCACGGCGCCGCCCATACTTGTGTTCGATCAGGCGGGCAACCTGGTCAGGTCCTGGGGTGGCCCGGGCCCGGGCTACGAGTGGCCGGAAGGGGCGCACGGGGTCCACGTCGATTACAAGGGCAACGTGTGGCTCGGCGGCAACGGCAAGGGCGACGCCCACGTCCTGAAGTTCACAAAGGAGGGGAAGTTCCTGATGCAGCTTGGCCGCTACGGCAAGAGCGGCGGCAGCAACGATCTTGAGAACTTCGGGCGGGTGGCCAAGATCTGGGTCGATCCCAAGACCAACGAAGCCTACATCGCCGACGGCTACGCCAATAAACGCGTCGCCGTGGTCGACGCCGATACCGGCAAGATGAAGCGCTACTGGGGTGCGTACGGCAACAAGCCGAACGACGCCCCCATGGGGAACTATGATCCGAAGGCGCCGCCCGCCCAGCAGTTCCGCAACCCGGTGCATTGCGTCGAGCGCTCGAACGACGGTCTTATCTACGTGTGCGACCGGCAGGGCGACCGCGTGCAGGTATTCCGCCCGGACGGGACGTTCGTGAAGGAAGGGTTCTATGCCAAGGAGACGCTCGCTTCGGGCTCGGCCTGGGATATCGCGTTCTCGAAGGATCCCGGGCAGCGGTTCATGTTCCTAGCCGACGGACAGAACGAGAAGGTGCGCATCATATTGCGCGAGACGCTGGAGGAGATTTCGAACTTCGGCGACGGCGGGCGCCAGCCCGGCCAGTTCTACGGCGTGCACAGCATCGCCAGCGATTCGAAAGGCAACCTCTACACTACCGAGACGTACGAAGGAAAGCGCGTGCAGAAATTCGTCTACAAGGGCATGGGCGCGGTTCGGAAGGGGGAGCAGGGCGTGCTGTGGCCGCGCTCAGGGTGAGAGCCTGATGCGGCGCGTGCGAGACGCGCTGATAGGCGCTGTACTCGTTTTCTCCGCGGCTGGCACGTTCGCACAGGGTTTTCCCTCGAAACCGGTGCACATCGTCGTGCCGTTCCCGCCGGGCGGGGGCGCCGACACGCTCGCACGCATCATGGAGCCCAAGCTCGCCGGGATCTGGGCCCAACCGATCGTGGTCGAGAACCGTCCGGGCGCGAGCGGCCATATCGGCGCCGACTTTGTGGCGAAGTCCGTGTCCGACGGTCATACGCTCCTCATGAGCTCGACCGCGTCGCTCACTGAAAAGAACGTGAACCAGTTCGCGCCGGTATCGCTGGTCTCGGCCTCGGCCTATATCGTCACCGCGGACCCGGGCGTCGCGGCGGCGAACATCCGGGAGCTGATCGCTCTCGCGAAAGCGAACCCGGGGAAACTCAGCTTTGGTTCTTCGGGCACGGGCGCCGCCTCGCATCTCTCGGCCGAGCTTTTCAAAGCGATGGCGGGTGTGGATCTGCTCCATGTGCCGTACAAGGGTACCGGGCAGGCGCTCGCCGATCTGCTCGCCGGGCACGTAAACCTGATGTTCGCGCCAGCCCAGACGGTGATGCCTTACGTGCGTGCGGGCAAGCTGAAGGCCTTCGCGGTTACCGGATTGAAGCGCTCGGAGATCTTGCCGGATCTTCCGACCGTCGCCGAATCGGGATTGCCGGGCTACGAAGCGGTCGGCTGGTTCGGCCTGCTCGCGCCGGCGGCGACGCCGAAGGCGACGGTGGCGAAGCTCTCCGCGGAAGCGAATCGCGTGCTCGCGATGGGCGACGTGCGCGAGAAAATGCTCGGCCTCGGAGCCGATCCCGCGGGCAACACGCCCGAGGAGTTCGCGCGCTTCATACGCGACGACCAGGCGAAGTGGTCGAAGCTGATGAAAGAGGCGGGGATTATGCCGGAGTAATGTCGGGTGAGCCGCCCGTCGGGGGTTTGCGGCGGTGGCTCAGGCGCCGCTCCAGTGGCGCGCCCAGGGTCTGTTCCGACTGATGACGGCGATCCTCCGGCCGGCGCCGGTCTCTCACCCATTCGATGGCTTGCAACTCATTCTGAAAGTTGCGAAGAGTGATTCCCTGCTGGCGCGCGAGCAGCGCGACGTAATCGTGAGACATGCCCAGTTCAACGGTATCACCGAGGAGTGCGATCCTGTGCGCTGGATCCGATGCGAGCTTCTTGAAGGTCTCGAGGACCCCGTATCTTTCGACCGTGAACAGCGTTTTCGACGAGCGCACGTGCACGAGGATGCGTGAGCAACCGTGCTTGACGCTTTCGAAAACCACTGCGCGAAGAAACCTTCTGGTTTCTTCAGCGGTTTCCCGTTCGAGCAAATCTGCCCTGAGAAAACCGCGTTCCATCCCGATCTTGTATTGCATAGTCCCGAGAGCGCCGTGTGGCGTCCCTCTCCTTCCTTTCTCCTCCCTTGGGCCGTTAGCCTTCGACCTGTCAGCGCAAACGGCAGCGTATGACAGTAGTATTATTCG
>DATHHZ010000352.1:0-4786 GCA_035316965.1 Burkholderiales bacterium
GCCGCAGATCAAGCCCGGAATCAAGGATGCCTTGATCGTCGTCGACGTGCAGAACGACTTTTGCCCCGGCGGCCGGCTCGCGGTGCAGAAAGGCGACGAGGTGGTGCCGCTGGTGAATGCGTTCGCCAAGCGCTTCGAGAACGTCGTCCTGACGCAGGACTGGCATCCTCCGGGCCATCGATCGTTCGCAACCTCACACCCGGGCAGCAAGCCCTTCGATTCGGTGAAGCTCGCCTACGGCGAGCAGGTGCTCTGGCCCGACCACTGCGTGCAGGGGAGCGACGGCGCGGCCCTGCACAAGGACCTTTGCGTTCCCCACGCGCAGCTCGTCCTGCGCAAGGGCCATCACCGCGACGTGGACAGCTATTCCGCTTTCCTCGAGGCCGACCGCAAGACCCGCACCGGGCTCGAGGGATATCTCGAGGAGCGCGGCATCAAGCGCGTGTTCGTCTGCGGGCTCGCGACCGACTTCTGCGTGGCGTGGACGGCGCTCGACGCCCGCAAGCTCGGTTTTGCCGCGCTGGTCGTCGAGGATGCCTGCCGCGCGATCGACATGCAGGGCTCGCTTGCCGCGGCGTGGGAAAAGATGAAGAAAGCCGGCGTGAAGCGCATCCCGTCCGGGGATATTGTTTAGGAGATCTTATGGCGATCCAGGGAATGAATCACTTCAACGTGCTCACCGACAAGCTCGCCGCGACGCGCTCGTTCTACATCGGGGTTCTCGGCTTCACCGAGGGACCGCGGCCTCCCCTCGGTTTCGGCGGCGCGTGGCTGTACGCCGGCGGCCAGCCCGTCCTGCATGTTTCCGAGGGGAAGGTGCCCGCGGACCCGGCCGGGGTGCTGGACCACCTCGCGTTCAGCGCCACCGACCTCAAGGGCACGGTGGCGAAGCTGAAGGCGAACGGAATAGAGTTCACGCTGCGCCGGCAGGTGGGCGTCGGAACGTGGCAGATTTTTTGTCACGATCCCTGCGGCGCCAAGGTGGAGCTCGATTTCTCGCCCGAGGAGTCCGCACCCGCGGACGCGTCAGCCTAGGATCTGATTCGGAGAAAGCAACGATGGATAAGCAGCGCAGAAGCTTCCTGAAGAAAACGGGCGCGGCGGGCGTCGTCGCGCTCGCCGCAGGCGCGTCGGCGCCGGAATCCTCGCTCGCGCAAGGCGCCGGGCCGGGCGCAAGCCCCGACTCGCCCGCGGCGCCGAAGAGGATGACCTTCGTCACCCTGCGCGGCGGCGACGCCTACGGCCTGGGCGTGAAGACCGATCTGGGCATTCTCGACGTCGCAAAGACGGCGAAATTCATCCGCAGCCCCGCGCCGACCACGATCGACGACCTCATCCGCCGCGGCGATCGGGGACTCACCGAGCTCGTCAAGGTGGCGCTCGCGCGCAGGACCCCGGGGTTTTTCGTCGCCGAGGACCGCGCCGAGTTCGGACCGTGCGTGACCAACCCGGAGAAGATCCTCTGCGTCGGCGTGAACTACGCGAGGCACGCGCGCGAGATGGGCGCAACGCCGCCGAAGCAGCCGGTGTTCTTCAACAAGTTCAACAATGCGCTCAACGCCCATCAGGGCACGGTGCGCGTGTCGGCGGTGCCCGCCGAGCGCTTCGACTACGAGTCCGAGCTGGTGATCGTGATGGGAAGGAAGGCCCGCAACGTCAGCGAGGCCGAGGCGCTCTCCTACGTGTTCGGCTACTGCATCGGCCACGACTTCACCGCGCGCGACCTGCAGTCGCGCAGCAGCCAGTGGATGATCGGCAAGACCTGCGACGGCTTCGGGCTGCTCGGACCCTACCTCGTTACGGCCGACCAGATTCCCGATCCGAACAACCTCAAGATAGAAGGCACGGTGAACGGAGAGGTGCGCCAGTCCTCGAACACGAGCGACATGGTGCACAACTGCGCGACGATCATCAGTTACGCCTCGACGCTGATGACGCTCCTGCCCGGCGACGTCATCTACACCGGCACTCCCGAGGGCGTGATCGCGGGCTATCCCAAGGAGAAGCAGGTGTGGCTCAAGCCCGGCGACAGGCTGACCACGACGATCGAGAAGCTGGGCACACTGCGGTTTGCCCTCACCTGATTTTTTGACGACCAACAAAAGGAGGAACCAAGCATGAAGAAACTGACGATAGCAGCGGCCCTCGCCGCCGCGGCGCTGGGGACCGGAATCGGTCTGTTGAATGCGCAGCAGCCCGGTTTTACGCGGACCGTCCTGCAGGACCAGGACCTCACCGCCCAGGGCCGGCACGCGGTGGTGGCCCGCGCGGAATTCGTTCCCGGCGGGCAGGCGGGACGGCACACGCATCCCGGCGAGGAACTCGGCTACGTCGTGGAGGGCACGCTGCAGCTCCTGGTAGACGGCCAGCCGCCGAAGACGTTCAAGGCGGGCGAGGTGTTCTTCGTCCCGGCCGGCGTGGTCCACGACGGCAAGAACGTCGGAAAAGGCAAGGCAGTCGTGCTCGCGACTTACGTCGTCGAGAAGGGCAAGCCGGTCGCGACAGCGATCAAGTGAATCCCGGGAGCCCAGGGCCGGCGTGCGCCATGCGCACGCCGATTGCGTTCGTGCCGGTGCGCGCGCGCGGCGCGCGCCGTGGCTGACCCGCGGCAAGCGATGGCGGCGCTCGCCCCCGATCCCGTTGCGTTTCGCGCGCTGGAGCACGCGGGCTGGCAGCGCGCCGCCCGCCACTACGACGACGCCTTCGGAAGCCTCACGCGCCAGGCGATCGATCCGCTGCTCGACTCGGCGGAAGTGCGCTCGGGCGCGCGCACGCTCGACGTGGCGAGCGGCCCGGGCTACGCGGCGGCGGCCGCCGCCGCCCGCGGGGCGCGTGTCGCGGCGCTGGATTTTTCCTCCGCGATGGTGGAGCTCGCGCGCTCGCAGAATCCGGAAATCGAGTTCCGGGAAGGCGACGCCGAGGCGCTGCCGTTTCCGGAGGGCAGCTTCGACGCGGTGGTGATGAACTTCGGCATGCTGCATCTGGCCCAGCCGGAACGTGCCGTTGCCGAGGCCTTCCGCGTTCTGCGCGCGGGCGGCGGATACGCCTTCACGGTCTGGGCGAGACCGGAAGAGGCGGTGGGTTTCGGAATCATCATCGATGCGATCCGCAAGCACGGCAATCCCGATGCGCCGCTGCCGCCGGGGCCGCCGTTCTTCCGGTTCAGCGACGCGAGCGAGTGCGACAAGATCCTGAAGGTCGCGGGGTTCAGGAACGTGGATGTGCGAAAGGTCCCGCAGGTCTGGCGCTTCAGCGCGTCCGGGCTGCTGTTCGAGGCGTTCCTCGCCGGTTCGGTCAGGACGCAGGCCTTGCTGCACGCCCAGTCCGCTGCGGCGCTCGAGGCGATCCGCGACGCGGTCGGCCGGGTCGCCGGCGAATACGAGAATCACGGGACCGTGGAGATTCCCATGCCCGCGGTTCTCGCGGCGGCGGGGAAGCCGTGATCCCGCCGCGCTGCGCCCGCCTGCACGGAGAATCATGAAACGTCCGGGCAAATGGCTCGCCGCCCGCAAGGCGATCGAGATCGTCGAGGAGGGCGGCGTGCGCGTGCTGCAGATCGGCGGCAGCGCGATCCAGAGCGCGATGCGGCTGGACGCGCCCGACCGGATCGAGCTCGACTACGTGCGCGCGATGATGGCCTTTCTGCTCTTTCGCCCCGGCCCGCGCGAGGTGCTCATGGTGGGCCTCGGCGGGGGCTCTATGGCGCGCTTCATCCACCAGCGCATGCCGCAGACGCGCGTCACGGTGATCGAGATCGATCCGGGCGTAGTCACCGTCGCGCGGAAATACTTTCACTTTCCTGAGGAAGACGCGCGGCTGGGAATCGTGATCGGCGACGGAGCCGAGGCCGTGCCGCAGCGGCCCGCGAGCTGCGACGTGCTCGTCGTGGACGGGTTCGTCAACGGCAGCCCGGCGAAGGACCTGTGCACGCGATCCTTCTACGACGGCGCCTTCGCGGCGCTGCGCCCGGGCGGCGTCATGGTCGCCAACTTCATGTCCGACGACAAGCGCATCGAGACCTACTGCGGGCGAATCGAAGAAAGCTTCGGCCGCGACCCGACGCTGCTTCTCGCCGAAGAGGAGGACAACTTCATCGCCTTCGCGCTTCGCGACGGGCCGCCGCGCATCCCCTGGGCGGAGCTCAAGGCGCGCGCGCGTGCCGCGCAGCGGCTTTTCGACCTGCCGCTCGAAGAGTGCCTCGTGTCGCTCAGGCAACGCAATCCCCACACCGCGCGTTTTTTGACGCTCTAGGAGGTCGTGACAATGGCCATGGCGCAAAGGCATCGTCATTCCCGCGTAAGCGGGAATCCAGCGTCGTTGATCGAAAGTCGCTGGGTCCCCGCTTTCGCGGGGACGACGGGGACTTATCACCGATGACCGCCTCCTCTGAAAATCCCCCGCAGCACCCGGGCGCCGGCCCGGCGCAGATTCTCTCGCTCGGCGACGCCACTGCGATCATCGTCGGCCTCATCGTCGGCGCCGGCATCTTCGGCACGCCCTCGATCGTGGCGGGCGCGGTGGAAAGCCCGGTGCTCCTCGTCGCCGTATGGATCGCCGGCGGCGCGTTCTCGGTGATCGGCGCACTGTGCTACGCGGAGCTCGCGACGGCGTTTCCTTCCGCGGGCGGCGAATACCATTTCATCGGCCGGGCCTACGGACGCCCGCTCGCCTTCCTCTACGGATGGGCGCGCATGACGGTCGTCGTCGCCGGCTCGATCGCAGTGTTCGCCTATCTCTTCGGCGACTACATGTCGCGCGTGATCCATCTCGGCCCGCAATCCTCGGC
>DATHHZ010000353.1:0-6203 GCA_035316965.1 Burkholderiales bacterium
GTCGACCCCCGTAGCGCCGCAGAAGGGTGAATCGACGCAGGCTGCGAAAGATCCGTCGAAGAGAGCGACACAAGCCGAGTCCGAGCCTGCCTCCGGGTCTCGCGCTCCGAAGAAGGAGAGCGCGAGGACCGCGGACAAAGAGCTCGCGAAGACCCAAGTGGCCGAAGCTCGCCGCGCCCAGGCGCTGTTGAACGACGAGGGGTTTGTCGTCCCGCTCGGTACCTTCACCAATCCTGACAACGCGAAGCAGGTACAGGACCGGGCGGCTTCCGCGGGCATCAAGAGCTATACCGAGAACGTCAAAGGCCAGCAGGGCGAGCAAACGCGCGTGCGCGCCGGACCTTTCGCGGGCCGGGACGCCGCGGAAAAGGCGCGCGACAAACTCAAATCGCTCGGCCTTGAAGTCGGGCAGGTGGCGCAGCGATGACTTGGTTCGATTTTGGCGTGCTGATCGTCCTGGTCGTATCGGTCGCGATCAGCCTGTTCCACGGCCTAGCGCGTGAGATGGTCTCGCTCGGAGTGTGGGTTGGCGGGTTCATATTGGCGACGTTTTTCGGAGGCCACGTCGCAGGCCTCCTGCCGCAAAGCCTGGGGCCGTTGCTGAGCGCGCTGATAGGTTTCCTGCTCGTGTTTGGCGCGGTCCTGGTTGTCGGCTGGATCGTAGGGCTCGCGCTTTCGTCCGCCGTCCGGGCGTCGGGCTTGGGTCCCGCGGATCGCGCGCTGGGATCGGTTTTCGGCCTGGTAAGAGGGTTGCTCGTCGTGCTCGTCGTGGTGTTGCTTGCAGGCCTGACGCCGCTTCCACGCGAATCTTTCTGGCGCGAGGCGGCGCTCTCGGGGCCGTTCGAGACCGCGGCGCTCGCGCTGCGGCCCTATCTGCCGCCGGGTCTGGCGCAGCGCATGAAGTACCGATGAGTCGAGAGGAATAGCGCGGATGTGCGGCATTCTCGGAATCGTGGCAAAGACGCCGGTCAATCAGTTGCTGTACGACGGGCTGCTGCTGCTGCAGCACCGGGGCCAGGACGCAGCCGGGATCGTCACGTCGGAACACAAGGCATTTCACATGCACAAGGGGCCCGGGATGGTGCGCGACGTATTCCGTACCCGGAACATGCGCTCGCTTTCCGGTGCCACCGGAATCGGGCACTGCCGCTATCCTACCGCGGGCTCGGCGTTCAACGCCGGGGAGGCACAACCTTTCTATGTCAATTCCCCGTTTGGGATTGTCCTCGGCCACAACGGCAACCTGACCAATTCCGAAGCCCTGAAGCAGGAGATGTTCCGTCAGGATTTGCGCCACATCAATACCAACTCCGACTCGGAAGTGTTGCTCAACGTGCTCGCACACGAACTGGAGCTCGCCGCAAAGGGTCAGAAGCTCGATCCCGAGACCATCTTTACCGCGGTGGCGAACGTGCACCGGCGTTGCCGCGGTGCCTATGCGGTGGTGGCCTTGATAGCGGGCTACGGGCTGCTCGCGTTCCGTGACCCGTTTGGAATCCGTCCGCTCGTATTCGGCCGCAATCACACCGACGAGGGACCTGAATATCTGGTTGCTTCCGAAAGCGTCGCGCTCACCGCGTTCGGCTTCGAGCTGGTGCGAGACGTCCTGCCCGGCGAGGCCATCTTTATCGATGAAGGCGGAACGTTCAACAGCCGCCAATGTGCGGCCAAACCCGTGCTTGCGCCCTGCATCTTCGAATACGTTTACCTTGCCCGGCCCGACTCGGTCATGGACGCGGTTTCGGTGTACGAGAGCCGCCTGCACATGGGGCGGAAGCTTTCCGAAAAAATCAAGCGCACGATGCCCCATCTTGAAATCGACGTCGTGATCCCGGTTCCCGACACAAGCAGGCCGGCCGCGCTTGAGCTCGCCCACGGCCTGAACGTCACCTATCGCGAAGGCTTCATCCGCAATCGCTATATCGGCCGCACTTTCATCATGCCTGGTCAGACGATTCGCAAGAAATCGGTGCGTCAGAAACTGAGCGTCGTCGGCCTCGAATTCAAAGGCAAGAATGTCCTGATCGTCGACGACTCGATCGTGCGGGGGACGACGGGCCGCGAAATCGTACAGATGGCGCGCGAAGCCGGCGCGAGCAAGGTGTTTTTCGCCTCGGCGGCGCCGCCGGTGCGATTTCCCAACGTCTATGGAATCGATATGCCGACGCGTGCCGAGCTCATCGCCACCGGGCGGAACGAGGAGCAGGTCGCGCGCGAGATCGGTGCAGACGCGGTCGTCTATCAGGATCTGGACGCGCTCAAGGCCGCGGTGCGCGCGGTCAATCCGAAGCTCACGCAATTCGAGACCTCGTGTTTCGACGGGGTATACATCACTGGAGACGTGACGAGCGAATATCTCGCCTCTATCGAGCGGCAGCGCGACGCAAACCGTCAGGAAAGCGAGGAGGACTCCGAGAACAACCAGCTTGACCTTAACGCGGCCTAGTAAGTTCCGCCCCGTGCTTTGGACTGAACGTCCGGTTTGACATCGCGCCCTCGGGATAGTAAGGTGCGCTCTGCGCCGATTTGATCGACAGCTTGCGGGCGCTTAATAAATACGGCTAAAGCGTGGCCAAAACCCGTCTTAGCGAAAGCTGGACGGGTTTTTTCATTTTCAGGATCGACAATGCAGGACTACGATATCGAAACGCTTGCCGTCCGCGCCGGAATCGTGCGCAGCCAGTTCAACGAGCACTCCGAGGCGCTCTATCTCACTTCGAGCTTCGTGTTCGAGAACGCCGCGCAAGCCGCGGACCGTTTCTGCAACAACGCGCCCGGGAACATCTATTCGCGTTTCACCAATCCCACCGTGACCGCGTTCCAGGAGCGGCTCGCGGCCCTCGAAGGCGCGCAGGCCTGCGTCGCGACCGCCTCCGGAATGTCGGCCATCCTGGCGACCGCCATGGCTACGCTGAAGGCCGGAGATCACGTCGTGTGCTCCTCCGGGGTCTTCGGCGCGACCGTGCAATTGTTCAGCACCCTCCTTTCCAAGTTCGGGATCGAGACGGCGTACGCGGACGGCACCCGGCCTTCGACATGGAGCGCCGCGATGAAGCCGAACACGCGTCTGCTGTTCCTCGAGACGCCGTCCAACCCGCTGACGGAAGTTTTCGATATTTCGGCCCTGGCGCAGATCGCCCGGGACGGGGGAGCGCTGCTCGTCGTCGACAACTGCTTCTGCACGCCGGCCCTGCAACGGCCCTTCGAGATGGGCGCCGACTTGGTGATCCATTCGGCCACGAAGTATCTCGACGGTCAGGGCCGGGTGCTGGGCGGGGCGGTACTGGGCGCGAACGGTCCGGTGATGGACGCCGTTTTCTCATTCCTGCGCACGGCGGGGCCCAGTCTCTCGCCTTTCAATGCCTGGGTGCTGCTGAAAGGCATAGAGACGCTCAGGATCCGGATGGAGGCGCAATCGCGAGGCGCGCTCGAACTCGCCCGGTGGCTCGAGTCCCATCCGCGCGTGGAGCGCGTGTACTACCCGGGGCTCGCGTCCCACCCGCAGCACGCGCTCGCGATGCGCCAGCAGCGCTCGGGAGGCGCCATCGTCTCGTTCGTCGTGAAAGGCGGTCGCGAGCCGGCGTGGCGGGTGATCGATTCCACGCGCATGATCTCGATTACGGCGAACCTCGGCGACACGAAGACCACGATCACGCATCCCGCCACGACCACGCACGGGAGGATAAGCGCCGAAGCGCGCGCGCGCGCCGGGATCACGGAGGGCCTGCTGCGCGTCGCCGTCGGGCTCGAGTCGGTTCGGGATCTGCAGAACGATCTCGCCCGCGGACTGGGATAGGGAAGGTGTTGCGAAATGAAGACGGTAAGGGAAAGTGGCCCGACCCCTGTTCCTTTGTAGGCTCCCTTATGCGTGATGTTCAGTCTCGCGACTAACAGGTGCTGTCGTAACGCCAATTCTGGAAACAACCCGCAGGGGACATTCAACGCCTTGGTGAACGGCGGGCCACCACTATGATGGTCAGTAATGGCACGGCGCTCCCGGCCCGTCCGTTCGACCTGAAGTTAGACCGCTGGACCCTCACAATCGACGACTCTCCGGCGATGTGATTTCGTCCGGTGTCGAACTGTCCAGAAACTCGCGGAAGCTCTTGCTGAAAGCAAACTTTCGATCCTTCCACCAGACTTGCATGCCAGGTCGGTGAAAAAACCACAAGATGTTGTCTCGGTGCCCCGTCCAGAAGTCTTCATCAATCATGCCTGATTGATACTGAAAGAAGACATTCTCGAATCGGCGGAACAGACTGATTCCGAGGTAACCAAACTGAGCAAATTCATCTTCGTCTAGCTTGTCAGGGTTTATCATCCCGATACGGAAGACCCGGGCAAGTTCCTTGCTTCTCCCAATTATCCCGGCCATTTCCGCGAGGGCGGAAGTCGCCAGATGGTAAGTCTGGGAATGCGTGGCGTGCGTGTTCTTCCTAATCTGAATTGCGAGGTATACAACGGTGAGGATTAGCGAGATCGCAGCCAATACGTCTGCGATTGTTGATACTTCGTTCCAATCCACGGCTCCCTCCTGTTGTCTAACTTGGATTAGTTGACTTTTTAGTTGACAGATAGTCGGTTTGCAAGCCGCCATTCTGCTCCGACACCGGGTCATCTTTCAACCTGGTCAAGGCGTTAGTGCAGTTGTAGTCTAAAACGCAAACCGACTTTTCGAGGGGAGACTGTATGCACGATGTTCCGCGACCCGCGTCGAAGCGCCTGCTGGAGCAGATTCGGCAGGCGATTCGCCGCTTGCACTGTTTTGCCCTCCACGGGAGCCGAGCGGGGCTCGAACCGCTCAGGCTATCCGATTGATGTGACCTCTCGCAGTGTCCGCTTTTGGCCGTTTTGCAGCCCTATGCAAATTAGGGGTCGACCTTTGTTCAGACATTCTCGCCCTAGAGTTTTTGCGTCCAGCAGCCTTTCTCGTCGCACACCAGAACCCCTCCCGACTCGTACCAGTCGGGCAGCACCCAGCGCTCGCAGACCCTGCCGTCTACGCGATGCTCGTGCAGGGCAGGGCGGTGGGTGTGGCCGTGGATGAGGCGCGGATAGCCGTGCTCGCGCAACGTCGCTTCGACCGCGCCGCGGTTGACATCCATGATCTCGGGTGGCTTGCGGCGTTTTTCCTTCTCGCTCAGCGCGCGCAGCGCCCCGATCTGCTCCTTGCGCAGGGCGAGCGGCAAGGAAAGAAATTCCTTCCTCCAGGCGGGCGCGCGCACTTCGGCACGAAATCTCTGATAGTCGACGTCGTCTGTGCAAAGCGTGTCGCCGTGCATGAGCAGCGTGCGCGTCCCGAATAGATCGAGGCTATGCGGATCGCCGATCAGGTGGGCATTGCACGCCGCGGCGAAGTCCGCGCCGAGAAGGAAATCCCGGTTTCCGTGCATGATGTGCAGGGAGGGGCCGGCGCGCGAGCATTCGGCGAGGGCCGCGACGACGGATGCGTTGAACGGCTCGCTGAGATCGTCGTCCCCGGCCCAGTACTCGAACAGGTCGCCGAGGATGTAGAGATCCGAGACCTGGACTGCGCGCTCGCGGAGAAACTGGAAAAAGACCTGATTGATCCCCGGCCGGCTGCTCGAGAGGTGGAGGTCGGAGATGAAAAGGACTGCCATTCCTCTCCTACGCGACCTCCGCCTTCTCGATGACGACGTCCTCGACCGGAACGTCGGCGTGACCTCCGCGTTTGCCGGTCTTGACCTGCTTGATTCTGTCGACGACGTCCTGGCCTTCCACGACCTTGCCGAACACGCAGTACCCCCAGCCCTGGGAGCTGGGCGCCGTGTGATTCAGAGAGTCGTTGTCCTTGACGTTGATGAAAAACTGGCTCGAGGCCGAATGCGGCTCGGACGTCCGCGCCATCGCAATCGTATAGCGATCGTTCTTGAGGCCGTTGCCCGCCTCGTTCTTGATGGGCGCTTGAGTCGGTTTTTGTCGCATTCCCGGCTCGAACCCTCCACCCTGGATCATGAAACCGTCGATGACGCGGTGAAACACGGTGTTGGAGTAGAAGCCCGATTCGACGTAGTCGAGAAAATTCTTGACCGTTTCGGGTGCGCGTCCGGTATCGAACTCGAGCGCGATGATGCCGAAGTTGGTCCTAAGCTTGACCATGGAGCCCCGCTATTTGGCTGGTTTCAGCGTGACCGATTCGATCGTGATGGGCCGCTGCGGAACGTTTTGATGCTGCTCGACCG
>DATHHZ010000354.1:0-2283 GCA_035316965.1 Burkholderiales bacterium
CCATGGTTGAAGCCGCGCGGTTGCCGCTTGACGACATCATTACCGGCGATTGCCTCGCGGCAATGGCGCAGCTGCCGGCCGCCTCGATCGACCTCGTCTTCGCCGACCCGCCTTATAACCTGCAGCTCAGCGGCGATCTGCACCGGCCAAATAATAGCCGGGTCGACGGTGTCGAAGCGGATTGGGACAAATTCGCCGATTTCGCCGCTTACGACGATTTCACGCGTTCCTGGCTCGGCGAATGCCGTCGCCTCCTTAAGCCGAACGGGGCGGTTTGGGTCATCGGCACCTATCACAACATCTTCCGCATCGGCGCGGTCTTGCAGGATCTCGGCTTCTGGATCCTCAACGACGTCGTCTGGCGCAAGACCAACCCGATGCCGAATTTCCGCGGCCGCCGCTTTACCAACGCGCACGAAACATTGCTGTGGTGCGCGACGTCGCGCGAGGCGCGCTACACCTTCAATTACGAGGCGATGAAGGCGCTCAACGCGGATGAGCAGGCGCTACAGATGCGCAGCGACTGGCTGATCCCGCTATGCGGCGGGCCGGAACGCCTGCGAGACGGCGATGGAAAAAAGGCGCATCCGACGCAGAAGCCCGAGGCGCTGTTGCACCGCGTGCTGCTCGCCTCGACCCGGCCCGGCGATATCGTGCTCGACCCGTTTTTCGGCACCGGCACCACGGGTGCGGTCGCCAGGCGGCTCGGCCGGCGGTTTATCGGGATCGAGCGCGACCCGGCCTACGCCGTCATCGCGCGCCGGCGCATCGCGGAAGTCAGCCCGGCGGCAAGCGAGGCGCTGGCGCTCGAATCGCGGCGCGAGGCCCCGCGCATCCCGTTCGGCAACCTCATCGAGCGGGGCCTGATCCGTCCGGGCGAAGTATTGTTCGACCAGACGCGCCGGCATCAGGCGCGGGTGCGGGCGGATGGCAGCCTCATCTCGGCCGAGCATCGCGGCTCGATCCACTCCGTGGGAGCCCTGGTTCAGGGAGCGGCGGCCTGTAACGGCTGGGCCTTCTGGTACATCCAGCGCAACGGGCAGCCTCTGCCAATCGACAGCCTGCGCCAGCTTGTGCGGGCCGAGTTGAGCCCCCAGTAGGCGGGCCGGGCGGGGCCTTAACCACGCCTTAACCACGTTCCCTGGCGAATCGCCGTCGAATTGACTTACCGCAAGGCATATCGCGCCGGGACTTAACTACGAATAAACCTTAGGGTGGGTAGAATTCTTTGACGGAACACGTCATCATTTCTACTTAAATACACCTGAAAGTTGCCCGACCGAGTCCGATTGGGGATGTCGCGTCGTCTGGTTACGAATGTTCAGATGGAGCAAGGACGTTGAAGATCAAAAAGCTCGCACTTTGCCTCCCGCTGTTGCTTCTCGTGGGATGCACCAACGCGGATCCGGTGCCGATAGCTCAGCAACCGCGTATCCCTGCCCGCTCGCAAGGCGTCGATCTGGCGACCGATGCCGGACGCGTCGCACAATATATCAAGAGCAACGGGCTCGACTTTGTCGCCCGCTATTACCGCACGCCGGGCTCGCGCTGGCCGGCGCTGAGCGCGAATGAGGCGAAAGCGTTATCAGCGCTCGGATTGAATGTCGTTGCAGTCTTTGAGTCGCACTCGCATCACCGCGATTATTTCAGCTATGCGCGCGGCTATTGGGACGCCATGCAGGCCGCGCAGCAGGCGAAGGCGGTCGGTCAGCCGGGCGGCAGCGCGATCTATTTCGCGGTCGATTTCGACGCGCGCGGCGCCGACATCGTCCCGATCGACCAGTATTTCCGCGGCATCACGAACGGGCTCGCGTCGGCGGGCGCCGGCCGGCCGGAGTACAAGGTCGGCGTCTATGGTTCGGGCGCGGTTTGCGAATCGCTGAAGGGACGCGGCCTCGCGCAATATGCCTGGCTGACGAACTCGACCGCCTGGGCCGGCACGATGAATTATGCCGACTGGAACATCCGGCAGGGCAGGCCCTACGCCACGCTCGGCTTTATCAATCACGACTCCAACGAAGCGCGCGACGATTACGGCGGGTTCCGCCTCGCCGGCATGTGAGCTTCCTCTCCGCGCTGTGTTATTGCTCCCGCGAGGGATCGCAATAACACAGCGCCGAGGGTGCCTTGTCCTACGACCCGAATAACGTTTTCGCCCGCATCCTTCGCGGCGAATTGCCCTGCCGCAAGGCCTATGAGGACGAGCACGTCCTCGCCTTTCACGACATCAATCCGCAGGCGCCGACCCATATCGTCGTGATCCCGAAAGGCCAATACATCTCG
>DATHHZ010000355.1:0-3519 GCA_035316965.1 Burkholderiales bacterium
AAACGAGGTGATTTTCACCACGTCGCCGATTCCCATGCCGGCGTCGGCCAGCACCGCCAGAATGTTCTGCCATACGACCTCGGTCTGCTCTTCGATGGTGGCGGGAACCGACCCGTCGGGGCGCACCCCGATCTGGCCCGCCACGTGGAGCCAGCGCGCGCCGGGCGGCACCTCGACGCCGTGAGAATACGTACCGATCGGCGCTGCGATGGATCGTGGGTTGTGCACCTTCAGCATGTTTGTCTCCCTGCGATTGCCGATCGACTCATTCTACTCGCGGTGCGCGCTGGCGCACCCCGTGCGTTACCATACCGGCCTTCCCGCTTCGAATTGACTCGGTTCCTTCGCATGGACACGCGTGCTGCGGCCGCCGTTCTCGCGCTCTCCCTGTGCAGCTGCGCGATATTCAGCGAAACCCACGGCATCCAGGAGGTCGACAACTGGGTGAGGAGCCACGAGCCCCTCGCCGAATCGGGAAAGATGAAGTGGTCGGATTTCTACGCGCAGTACCTCGAGAAAGTCTCGGCCGCTCCGGTGATCAGCCAGGGTCCCGTCGTGGAACGGCTCGGCATCATGATCACCGCCGCGCTCTTCTACGAACGGGGTCGCATCGACAGAGCCAGGTTCGATTCGATACAGAACATAGTGCGGAAATATCAGACGCTCGACGACCCCGCAGCGAACCTGCTCGCGCGCAGCGCGCTGGTGCGGGCGCTCGGGTCAGAACCCGACCGGTAGGCTATCGCGCCTCGCGTCCGACGCGGCGAGATAACCGTCCTCGAGCCGGTACGCGATCTGGGCGCAGCCGAAGGCGTTGTAATCCTCGGGGAGCTTCATCACCCGGTGGCCCCGCCCGCCGAGGTCTGAGAGCGTGGCCTCGGGCCACTCGTCCTCGAAGGTGACATCCATCCCCTGCACGACGCGAAAGCGCGGCCCGTCGATCGCGCCCTGCGGCCCCTGCCCGTAGTCGGCCATGCGCACCATCATCTGCGTGTGCCCCTGCGGCTGCATGCTGCCGCCCATCAAGCCGAAGCTCATGACGGGCGCGCCGTTTCGCGTGACGAACCCGGGGATGATGGTGTGGAACGGACGCTTCCCCGGCGCTACCTGGTTGGGGTGGCCGGGGACGAGAACGAAACCCGAGCCGCGGTTCTGCAGGCTGATCCCGGTGCCGGGCACCACGACGCCCGAGCCGAAACCCATGAAGTTCGACTGGATCATCGACACCATCATGCCGCTTGCGTCCGCCGCGGTGAGGTAGACGGTCCCGCCCCTGGGCGGCGTGCCGTGGCCGAAGTCCTGCGCGTGCTTCATGTCTATGAGCTTGGAGCGCGACTTCAGGTAATCCGGGTCGAGCAGCGGCGCCGGCTTCACGTCCATCGCTTTCGGGTCGGCGACGAACGCCCTAGCGTCGGCAAAAGCGAGCTTCACCGCCTCGATCTGAAGGTGCACGCTGTCGGCGGAATCGACCGGGTGATCGGCGACGTCGAAATTGGAAAGGATGCCGAGCGCCATCAGGCACACGATGCCCTGGCCGTTCGGCGGGATCTCGTGCACGGTGAGGCCGCGGTAGTCCTGGACTATCGTGCCCACCCAGTCGTTCGCGTGCGCGGCGAGATCGGCGCGCCTCATCGCGCCGCCGTTTGCCTTGGCGTGCGCCTCGATTTTTTCCGCGAGCTCGCCGCGGTAGAACGCTTCGCCCTTCGTGGCTGCGATTTTCTCGAGTGTCCTTGCCTGGTCGGGGAAGTGGAAGATCTCTCCCGCGCGCGGCGCGCGGCCGTCGCGCAGAAATGCTTCGGCAAAACCGGGCTGGCCGCGCAGCTCGGGCACCTGCGGATTCCAGCGCTCGGCGACGAAAGGCGAAACCGGAAAACCGTTTGCCGCGTACTCGATCGCGGGCCCGAAAAGCTTCTCGAAGGGGAGCTTGCCGAACTTCTTCGACAGCTCGACCCAGGCCGACACCGCGCCCGGGACCGATACGCTGTTCCAGCCGCGCACGGGCATCGCTTTCTGCCCCTTGAAGTATTCCGGCGTCCACGCGGCGGGCGCGCGCCCCGACGCGTTCAGGCCGTGCAACTGCCTGCCGTCCCAGACGATGGCGAACGCGTCGCTGCCGATGCCGTTCGAGGTCGGCTCGACCACGGTGAGCGTGATCGCGGCCGCGAGCGCCGCATCGACTGCGTTGCCGCCGGCGAGGAGCATCCGCAGGCCGGCCTGCGCCGCGAGCGGCTGCGAGGTGGAAACGACGTTTCGCGCCAGCGTCGGGCGGCGAAATGTGGGATAGGGCGTGTCGAATACGACGGATCTTACGGCTCGTTGCTCCATCGGGATCGTTCGAATTTACGGTTTTTCCGAGGCGGAAAGCGCATTATCTATGTCCCAGAGGATGTCGTCGAGCGTCTCCAGCCCGACCGAAATGCGGATCATGTCGGGCGTCACTCCCGCCTTGGCCTGCTCCTCCTCGGACATCTGCCGGTGCGTGGTCGATGCCGGGTGGATGATGAGCGTCTTCGCGTCGCCGATGTTGGCGAGATGGCTCATGAATGTCGCTGCCTCGATGAACCTCTCGCCCGCTTTCGCTCCGCCCTTGACCCCGAAGGTCAGGAGGCCGCTCGCGCCCTTGGGCAGATACTTCTGCCCGAGCTTGTGGTACTTGTTCCCGGGAAGCTCCGGATAGTTGACCCAAGACACCCTCGCGTGCCCCTCGAGGAACTTCGCCACCGCGAGCGCGTTCTCGCAATGCCGCTCCATTCTCACCGGCAGCGTCTCCAGCCCCTGCAGCAGCAGCCACGCGTTGAAAGGCGAGAGCGCCGGGCCGAAGGTGCGCAGCGTCTCCATCCTTGCCCTCATGGTGTAGCCGAAGTCGCCGAAGGTCTCGTAGAAGCGCACTCCGTGGTAGCCGCGCGAAGGCTCGGTCATCCCCGGGAACTTGCCGTTGTCCCAGGGAAACTTGCCCGATTCGACGATCAGGCCGCCCATGGTGGTGCCGTGGCCGCCGATGTATTTGGTCGCCGAGTGCACCACGATATCGGCGCCCCACTCGAACGGCCGGCACAGATAAGGCGAGGGGACCGTGTTGTCGATCACGAGCGGGATGCCCGCTTCGCGGGCGATCTTCCCGATCGCCTCGATGTCGACGATGTTGATGAGCGGATTGCCGAGCGTCTCGGCGTACAAGATCTTCGTGTTCTTCTTTATCGCGCGGCGGAAATTCTCCGGGTCGTCCGGGCTGACGAAGGTCGTGTCGATGCCGAGCTTGCGCAGGTTCACCTCGAGCAGCGTATAGGTGCCGCCGTAGAGCGTGGACGCCGAAACGATGTGATCGCCCGCCTCGGCGAGCGTGAGGATCGCCGTCATCTCGGCCGCCTGCCCCGTGGCCGCAGCGAGCGCGGCGCGTCCGCCTTCGAGCGCCGCGACGCGCTCCTCGAGCACCGCGGTCGTCGGATTGGAAATGCGCGTGTAGACGTTGCCGAAGGTCTGCAGGTTGAACAGGCTCGCCGCGTGATCGGCCGAGTCGAA
>DATHHZ010000356.1:0-2223 GCA_035316965.1 Burkholderiales bacterium
CGTTGAAGAACCCGTTCGTCTGAGCCGCAGGCAGGCAAATCCGTGTAAGCTCCCGCCCAATCGGTCGGAAGCAGCCATCGGCATTGGCTTCCGGTGAGTTACCGGAATCTTGGCTCGGGACAGTTGGAACGGCGCTAGTGGTTGTCGCGCGGCACGAAGGCGCCGCTCTTGCCCACGAGAAAGTCGAGATCCGCGCCTTCGTTCGCCTGCAGCACGTGATCGAAATACAGCCGCCAGTAGCCGCGTGCCAGAGGCGGCTCGGGCTCTTTCCATTTCCTGCGCCTTTGCGCGAGCTCCTCCTCCGGCACGAGCAGCTCCAGGCGCCGCTTGGCAACGTCCAGTTCGATGATGTCGCCGTTTTCCACCAACGCGAGCGCGCCGCCCGCCGCGGCCTCGGGCGCGACGTGCAGCACCACCGTTCCGTACGCCGTGCCGCTCATGCGCGCGTCCGAGACGCGAACCATGTCGGTGATGCCGCGCTTCAAGAGCTTGGGGGGCAGCGGCATGTTGCCCACTTCGGCCATGCCCGGGTAGCCCTTCGGTCCGCAGTTCTTCAGCACCATAACGCAGTTCTTGTCGATGGCGAGCTTCGGATCGTCGATGCGCTTGTGGAAGTCCTCGATGTTCTCGAACACCACCGCGCGGCCTTTGTGCTTCATCAGCTTCGGCGCCGCCGCCGAAGGCTTGATGATCGCGCCGTCGGGGCAGAGGTTGCCGCGCAGCACCGCGATGCCGGAGTTTTTCTTGAACGGTTTCCTGAACGGGAAGATCACGTCGCGGTTCCAGCAGGGGGCGCTCTTGTTGTTCTCCCAGAGGCTCTTGCCGTTCACGGTGAGCGCCTCCTTGTGCAGGAGCCCGTTCGAGCCGAGCTCGCGGATCACCGCGGGCAGCCCTCCGGCGTAGTAGAAATCCTCCATGAGGTGCTCGCCCGAGGGCATGAGGTTCACCAGGCAGTGCACGCCGCGGCCCAGGCGGTCGAAGTCATCGAGTTTCAGATCGACGCCGATGCGCCGCGCGATGGCGATGAGGTGGATCACGGCGTTGGTCGAGCCACCGATCGCGGCGTTGACGCGGATCGCATTCTCGAAGGCGGCTCGCGTGAGGATTTTCGAGAGCGCCAGCTTCTCCCTCACCATCTCCACGATGCGGCGGCCCGCGGTGCGGGCGAGCACGTAGCGGCGCGCATCCACCGCCGGGATCGCGGCGTTGCCGGGCATGCCGACCCCGAGCGCCTCGACCATCGAAGCCATCGTGGACGCCGTGCCCATGGTCATGCAATGGCCGTGCGAGCGGTTCATGCAGGACTCGGCCTCGTGGAACTCCGAGAGTGTGATTTTTCCGGCGCGCAGCTCCTCGGACATCGACCACGTGTTCGTGCCCGAGCCGATGTCCGTGCCACGATACTTGCCCGAGAGCATCGGGCCGCCGGACACCGCGATCGCGGGAATATCGACACTCGCCGCGCCCATGAGGAGCGAAGGCGTGGTCTTGTCGCAGCCCACGAGCAGCACCACGCCGTCGAGCGGATTGCCGCGGATCGACTCCTCTACGTCCATGCTGGCGAGATTGCGGTAGAGCATCGCGGTGGGCCGCAACAGCGTTTCGCCGAGCGACATCACCGGGAATTCCATCGGGAAGCCGCCGGCTTCCAGGATGCCGTTCCTCACGTGCTCGGCGAGCGTGCGGAAGTGCGTGTTGCAGGGCGTGAGCTCCGACCAGGTGTTGCAGATGCCGATCACCGGCCGCCCGTCGAACTGGTCCTGCGGCACGCCACGGTTCTTCACCCAGCCGCGGTAGATGAAACCGTAGATGTCCTCGCGCCCGAACCACTTGACGCTGCGAAGACCCGGATCTTTTTTCTTGGCCATGTCAGTAAGTCGCCCTTCCGCCGGAGATGTCGAACACCGCGCCGGTGGAGAACGAGCAGTCCTCGGAGGCGAGCCAGCACACGAGCGACGCGATCTCGTCCACCGTCACGAAGCGGTTCATCGGAATCTTGGAGAGCATATAGTCGATGTGCTCCTGGGTCATCTGGTCGAAGATCGCGGTCTTCGCCGCGGCGGGCGTCACGCAGTTCACGAGAACGCCTGTCTGCGCAAGCTCTTTCCCGAGCGATTTGGTAAGTGCGATGACTCCCGCCTTGGACGCGCTGTAGGCGACAGCATTCGGGTTGCCTTCCTTCCCCGCGATCGAGGCGATGTTGACGATGCGCCCGTATTTGCG
>DATHHZ010000357.1:0-4122 GCA_035316965.1 Burkholderiales bacterium
AGGCGACCGCGCACATGCGGCTGTTCGTCTCGGGGTCGGCGCCCTTGCTTGTCGACACCCACCAGGAATTCCTCCGGCGCACCGGTCACGTGATTCTCGAACGCTACGGCATGACCGAGACGCTGATCAACACCTCGAATCCTTACGACGGTCCCCGGGTCCCGGGCTCGGTCGGGCCTGCTCTGCCGGGCATCGCGGTCCGCGTGACCAACCGCGACAGTGGCGCCGTGGAACACCAGTCGGATGTGATCGGTACACTCGAGATCGCCGGACCGAACGTCTTTGCGGGTTACTGGAGGGATCCCGAAAAAACCAGCGCCGAGTTCACCGCCGACGGCTGGTTCAAAACGGGCGATCTTGCCCGCATCGATCGCAGCGGCTACCTGCACATCGCAGGTCGAGTCAAGGATCTCGTCATCAGCGGCGGCTGCAATGTCTATCCCAGGGAAGTCGAGTCGGAGTTGGATGCGCTGCCGGGCGTCGCGGAAAGTGCCGTCTTCGGCGCTCCGCATCCGGATTTTGGCGAGGGGGTTACTGCCGTCATTGTGCCCGAGGCCGGAGCGATGCTGTCGGAAGCGCAGATCATCGAGTCCCTCAACGCGCGCCTGGCTCGCTACAAGGTCCCAAAACGCGTACTGCTGGTCGCGGAGCTGCCGAGAAATGCGATGGGCAAGGTGCAGAAGAGTGCGTTGCGTGCAACATACGCATGCCTCTATCGTGCTTCCTGATTTCAGGGCGGAGGGACCATGTGCGACAACGACTCGCTCGCGGACATGATTGAATATCGGCTCAGGTCGGCCGGGCTGTCGCGGCGACAGTTTGGAGCGCTGAGCCTCGGCGCCGGCGTGCTCTCGCTCCTGCCACCTGTCGCAGGTGCCGCGGCCGAGGTGAAGGAATCGGAAGTCGACATCAAGACGCCCGACGGCACCGCGGATGCTTACTTCGCGCATCCTTTCAGGGGCACGTATCCCGGTGTGTTGATGTGGCCGGATATCTACGGCCTGCGTCCGGCCTTCAGGCAGATGGGGAAGAGATTGGCCGAATCAGGCTACTCGGTCCTGGTCGTCAACCCCTTCTACCGGACGAAACGGGCGCCCACCGCTCCCGAGCACGCCGATTTCGAGGATCCTGCCACACGCGCAGCGCTCATGGCGCTGGCCGGCTCGCTGACGGCGCAGACCGCCGTGACGGACGCGAAGGCTTTTGTTGCCTGGCTGGACGGCCAACCGTCGGTCGACCGCAAGCGCAAGATGGGGACCAGCGGCTACTGCATGAGCGGGCCGTTTACGCTGCGTACGGCGGCAGCGTTCCCTGATCGCATCGGCGCGGGTGCGTCCTTTCACGGCGGCAGTCTGGTGACTGACAAACCGGACAGCCCGCACCTGCTGGTACCGAAGATGAAAGCACAATATCTCTTCGCCATCGCGGAGAGCGACGACCGCCGCCAGCCCGAGACGAAGGATGTGCTGCGTGCAGCATTCGCTACAGCGAAGTTACCTGCTGAGATCGAGGTGTACGCCGGTACCATTCACGGCTGGTGCCCGACCGACTCGCACGTCTACAACCAAGAGCAGGCGGAAAAGGCCTGGAGGCGGATGCTGGCGCTCTTCAAGACCGCGCTGGCGTAGCCAGGGCGCAGCCACGAATTCCTGACTGACGCCCCGGGGTGCTAGGCTATTTTCCGCGCCACCGCGGGTAATCTATCCATCAGCCCGATCAGCGATCTCAATCTCTGTTTGTCGGCTTCGCTGAGAGCCTGTGCGTGCCAGTGGAGTTCCTGCCCCAGCTCCTCGCGCAGCGCGCGCGCTGCGGCATCCAGAGCCGCGGCGGTCATCTCTGAGCTCTCATCTGCGCGCGCGTCGCTCTCGCGATGATTCGCGCGCGAATGCGTGACATACGCCTGGTAGGAAGCCGCTGCAAACTTCCCGAGGTCCGCAAGCAGGCGCCCATCCTCGGCATCGAAGTGCTGCGTAGCATCGTGCGTCACGACCCAGATCGTTCCGAGGGTTCGCGCGCCCGAAGTGAACGGAATCAGCAGTGCCTCGAAGATCTTCGGGCGTACTTCCGCCAGGTATCTGTAGTGCAGCTGCGGGTCCGACAGCAACTGCAGGGAGTTGCTGTCGACCACCATGGCGCAGGGACTGAAGTGGCGAGGCGTCGTGCCCCCGAGGTGCGAAGCCATCTCGCCGCTCAACGCACGCGAGCGGAACAGCGCTTCGCCCCCGTGCTCCTCGATGATGCTCACGCCAGCGGAACCGCCCCGGCACACTTTCATGACCGCTTTGACCAGATGCTCCAGAATGCCGGCCGGCGATCGGATCATTTGCCCGGCGAGCTCGACCAGGACCTGACTCTCCGCTTCGTACTGCGGCGCGCGGCATGAGCGCCACGCCAATTCGGCGGTGGACGTGACCACCTCGAGCGGCACCAGGGGCTCGAGCGGCTTGCCCGGCTGAGCCGAACGCACGGTCATTGGCTCGGACATGAGCTTCCTTGACGCGGAACTGGAAAACGTGCCCGCGATTATATGCCTGCGGGACGGCTGGGCGGCCGGCGCAGGGGCGCGCGAACCGCATAGCTCATGCTAGCGCTTAGCGAACTGCGGCGATTCAAAGGCTGCCGAGATCGGCCGACGCAGTGCCGCGGTGCCGCGATGCGGGGGAAAGATTCGACTCGCCGCACGGTTGAGCGCAGCATCATGATACGGCGCGCCGTCCGTGCTCGTCACGCGTTTACATGACGCCCGAAGGCTCCAAGTCCGCTCAGCCCGACGAATCAGCCTCCGAACCCCCGGAGGTTCCGGCTCCGGATGATTTCATCGACCGGGCTCTTTTGCCGTTTCCGGTGGTGGGAATCGGCGCGTCGGCCGGGGGAATCGAAGCCCTCAACGCGTTCTTCGACGCACTGCCGCGTGAATGCGCCATGGCGTTCGTGGTCGTTCAGCATCTGCCCCCCGAGCGCGACAGCCTGATGGCGGAGATCCTCGCGCGTCACACGCACTTGCCGGTGCTGCAGGTAATGGGGGGACTGGCGCTGCAAGCCGGCCACGTCTACGTCACCCGCCCCGGCTTCACGGTCACTCTCGAGCGAGGCGTCTTTCAGCTCGGCGAGCCCGTCGAGAAGCGCGGCCATCGCCGTCCGGTCGATGACTTCTTTCGCTCCCTGGCGGACATGCAGCAGGAGAAGGCGATCGCCGTCGTGCTCTCGGGAATGGGCACGAACGGCACTGCGGGCGCCCGCGCGATCAAGGCCGCTGGCGGCGTGTGCTTCGCGCAATCGCCCGAGAGCGCCGAATTTCCCGCGATGCCCACGAGTCTGATCCACGCCGGCTACGCGGATCAGGTACTGGCGCCCGGCGAGATCGGGCAGGCCATCGTTCAATACGTGAAGTATTCGAGCCTCGACGCCGACGGCTCGGCCGCGGCGCGCGCGCAGGAGATCCTGCAGCGCGAGCGCCAGCATCTGAGCGAGATTCTCGCGATCCTGCGAACGCACACGGGTCACGATTTCAGTGGCTACAAGAAATCTACCGTGCTGCGCCGTCTGCAGCGGCGCATGGGACTCGCGTCGCTGTTCACGCTGGCTGACTACGCGGCGCGCCTGCGTGACAACGAGGAAGAGGTACGCGGGCTGGCCAACGACATGATGATCAATGTCACCGGTTTCTTTCGCGATTTGCAGTCGTGGGAGGCGCTGCGCGAACTGGTGGTACGGCCGCTCGTGACCGGGTGGCAAAGCAATATACCGATTCGCGCCTGGGTGTCGGCGTGTTCGAGCGGTGAAGAGGCCTACTCCCTCGCCATGCTCATCGCCGAGGAAATCCTTGGCTGCGGCAAGAGCATCGAGGTGAAGATCTTTGCCACCGATGCGTCGCTCAAGTCGCTGGAGTTGGCGCGCGCAGGCGTGTATCCGGGAGGCATCGAGGGTGACCTGTCACTCGAGCGCCTCGACCGGTTCTTTGAGAAGGACGACCACGTATACCGGATCCGCAAGCCGATCCGCGACATGGTGGTGTTCGCTCCGCAGAACGTGTTGCGTGACCCGCCGTTCTCACACGTCGACATCTGCACCTGCCGCAATCTGCTCATTTATCTCGAGCCCGACGTCCAGGAGCGCGTGCTG
>DATHHZ010000358.1:0-4042 GCA_035316965.1 Burkholderiales bacterium
GAGCGCTTCTGCGTGAGCCGGTCAAAGACGCCTTCCACGTGGGCGGAGAGAAAGCGGGCGCGCGCGTCGCGCGCGGCCTGCTTGATTTGCTCGGCGGCCTGCGCCTCGTCCGTGTTGCGCGCGGGCTTGGCGGGCAGGCGCGCGAGCCGCGCCGCGCTGCTCTCCCAGAATCGCGAGTAGCGCGCGCAGTCGGCAGCGAAATCGCCGGTGTCCTGCGGCGGCGCCTCTTGAGCAGATGCTTCAGTGAACTTCAACTCTTGGGCCGCTTGTCGATGACGCGAACCGCCTTGCCCTGCGAACGCTGCACGGTGCCGGGTTCGACGACGCGCACCTTGGTGCTCACGCCGATGTATCCCTTGATGCTCCGCTCGACGTCCTGCTCGACCGCCGTTTTGGCCGCCGCCGGCATCTCGACCCGGCGCTCGACCAGCACATCGAGATCGTCCAGGTGTCCGTCGCGGCGGATCTCGAGCACGTAGTGCGGCGAGAGCCTGTCGTTCTTCAGCAGGATTTCCTCGATCTGAGAGGGAAATACGTTGACGCCGCGGATGATCAGCATGTCGTCGCTGCGCCCGATGACGCGTGCCATCCGGCGCATGGCGCGCGCGGTGCCGGGCGAAAGGCGCGTGAGGTCGCGCGTGCGGAAGCGGACCACCGGCATCCCGACCTTGGTGAGGGAGGTGATCACCAGCTCGCCGTCCCTTCCCTCGGGAAGAACGACGCCGCTTTGCGGATCGATGATCTCCGGATAGAAGTGGTCTTCCCAGATGGTCAGGCCGTCCCGGGTCTCCAGATGTTCGGATGCGACGCCGGGGCCGATGACTTCGGAAAGGCCGTAGTGGTTGAGCGCCGCGAGCCCGAGGCGTCTCTCGATCTCGTCTCGCATGCTCTCGCTCCACGGCTCTGCGCCGAAGATCCCGACGCGCGCCGAGCACTGCGCCGGGTCGAGGCCCTGGCGCGCGAACTCGTCGGCGATCACCAGCGCGTAGGACGGCGTGCACATGAGTATGCCGGGCTTGAAGTCGCACATCAGCTGCACCTGCCGCTCGGTCATGCCCCCGCTCACCGGGACGACGGTCGCGCCCAGCGCCTCGGCGCCGTAGTGCGCACCCAAGCCCCCGGTGAAAAGCCCGTAGCCGTAGGCGATGTGAACGATGTCCGTCGATCGCCCGCCCGCGGCGCGGATCGAACGCGCCATCACCGCTGCCCAGGTATCGATGTCCTCCTTCGTGTAGCCGACGACGGTGGGCTTGCCGGTGGTGCCGCTCGAGGCATGCACGCGCACGATTCTGTCCATGGGCACGGCGAACATGCCGAAGGGGTAATTCGCGCGCAGGTCGGCTTTGGCGGTAAACGGAAACTTCGCCAGGTCCGCGAGATCTTTTAGATCGCCCGGGTGAACGCCCGCGGCGTCGAAGCTTCTGCGGTAGTGCGGCACCTTCTCGTACGCGTGCCCTAGCGTCCAGCGCAGGCGCTCGCGCTGCAGGGCGCGCAGCTCGTCGGCGCTCGCCTTCTCGACCGGCTCGGGCTGATCCATTACGCGCATCATTTCATAAACCCCGGTAGCCAGGTGGCGATCGGCGGGAACGCGACCACGATCGCGAGCAGCGCGACGAGCGCCACGTTGAAGGGGAGCACGCCGCGGAACACCGTGCCTATCGT
Organism: Burkholderiales bacterium; assembly: GCA_035316965.1. GTDB lineage: Bacteria > Pseudomonadota > Gammaproteobacteria > Burkholderiales > SG8-39 > VBDM01. The sequence goes on from DATHHZ010000358.1 coordinate 1,663, forward strand.
CAGGTGGCGCAGCAGGCTCTTCACGACGAAGATGTTCATCCCCACCGGCGGGCTGATCAAGCCGATCTGGACGACGATCACGACGATGATTCCGAACCAGATCGGGTCGAATCCGAGCGCGGTGACGACGGGAAAGAACAGCGGCACCGTGAGGAGGATCATCGACAGCTCCTCCATCGCCGTGCCGAGCACCACGTAGACCGCGCAGATCGCCGCGATCACGAGAATCGGGTGCAGCGCGAACTGGGTGACGAAGCCCTTCAGGTCCGAAGGCATCGTGGTGTAGTTGATGAAGTTGGCGAAGATGAGCGCACCGATCAGGATCATGAACAGCATCGAGGTAGTGCGCACACTCTCGATCAGGACTTCGACGAAGGTCCTCCAGCTGAGCGCCCGGCGCGCCAGCGCGAACACGAGCGCGCCCCCGGCGCCGATGCCCGCGCCCTCGGTCGCAGTGAACACGCCGGCGTAGATCCCGCCGATCACGACGAGGAACAGCAATACCACAGGCCAGACGTGCCTGATCGCCTCGAGCCGCACCGCCCAGGAGCTGCGCTCGCCCGGGGGGCCGGCCCGCGGATCGCGCCAGGTCATCCACGCGACGGCGAGGCAGAGCAGCCCCGTCGCCACGATGCCCGGCAAAATACCGGCCGCGAAGAGCTTGCCGATATTGGTCTCGGTCATGATGCCGTAGATCACCATGATAACCGAAGGCGGGATCAGGATGCCGAGCGTTCCGCCTGCGGCGATGGAACCTGAGGCGAGCGTGTCCTTGTAGCCGAACTTGCGCATCGACGGGTACGCCACCTTGGCGAAGGTCGCGGCTGTGGCGATCGAGGAGCCGCAGATCGCACCGAAGCCCGCGCAAGCGACGATAGTGGACATGGCGAGGCCGCCGCGTTTGTGGCCGAGAAAGGTGTAGGCGGCGTGGTAGAGCTCCTCGGACATGCGCGCGCGCACCACGAAATTGCCCATGAGGATGAAGAGCGGAATCACCGACAGCGTGTAGGCGAGCCCGGTCTCATAGGTGGTCTGCGCGATCATCGACGCAGCCGCGCCGAAATTCACCTTCAAGGCGAAGCCGAAGAAGCCCACGATCCCCATCGCGAAGGCCATCGGGACGCGCAGGAAAGCGAGCAGCAGGAAGGCCGCGAGGCCGAGCAGTCCCTCGGTCATGCGAGCGGCCCCTCGATTTCGCCGGGAATGTGGCGCTGCGGCCGGCGGAACAGAGTCACGAGCAGGGCCGCGGCGGTGAGCGCCATGAGAATGGCCATCGCGTAAGTGAGCCAAGCGAGCTTGAACTGCAGCTGCGAGGTGGTCTCGCCCGCGCGGTCGAGGTCTTCGGCGCGCAGCCACAGGCGCCAGGAGAGATAGCCTGTGCAGGCCGCGCCGATGAGCGACGCGAGCGCGTGCTGGATGCGGAACAGCCAGTCGGGCGTCACCGGATCGAACAGGTCGACGGTGATGTGGTCGCCGCGCAAGGTCACGAGCGGCAGTCCCGCGAAGATCAGCGAGGCGAGCAGCACCTCGGTGAGCTCGAAGCCGCCGGTGAGCGGCTTGTTCAGGAAATAGCGCCCGACCACGTCGACGCAGGTGAGCAGCATCAGGCATAGCATCACCGCGGCGGCGAGATAGCCGAGCAGCGGCACGACTGCGCGGTCGAACCAGTCCAGGGGCTGGCGGGATTCCATGCGGTGTTCCTCTGGTCCCGCCCTTCTCAGAGTGAGTCGAGCGCTATTTTTTCTGGAGAACCGCGATCTCGGCGCGCAGCGCCTTCAGCACCGCCGCTCCGTCAACACCCTTGGGCTTCGCTTTTTTCTCGATCCACTCTTTCTCGAGCGGCTCGGTCTTCGCCTTGATCTCGGCGCGGAACTGAGCGTTCGCAATGACGATCGGGATCTTGGCCTCGCGCACCGCCGCTTCGCCTTTGGCGTCGGCCGCGTCCCAGGCCCGGCCGGAACGGCGCGCGAGCGCCTCGCCCAAGAGCGGCTGGATCGCCTTGCGGTCGGCTTCCGGGATCTGATTCCATTTCGCCAGGTTCGCGATCCACGCGAAGCTCACGTTGTAGAGGCCGCCCGGAACGTAGGTGACGTGCTTGATGAGCGGAACGAGCTTGAAGGAGAGCGGCGACTCCTTCGGGAAGAACAGGCCGTCGGCGACGCCGGTGGAGAGCAGCTCGTAGCTCTCGGGGGCGGGCTTCAACATCGGCACCGCGCCCAGGTTCTTGGTGATCTCATTCACCAGACCGCCGCCGACGCGGATCTTCAGCCCCTCGAGGTCCTTGAGCGCGCTGATCGCGCGCTTGGTGTTGTACATCTGTCCCGGGCCGTGGGTGAATACGGAGAGCAGGACGACGTCCCTGTGCTCGTTCGCCCCGGCG
>DATHHZ010000359.1:0-2406 GCA_035316965.1 Burkholderiales bacterium
AGCTCTTGGCGACAGCCTTTCCAGTCTCGGGGTCCGCCTTGTCGTCGACGGCCACGGCTGTAACTTTGGCGCCCGCGACGCCGCCCGTGTCGTTGCGCTCATCGACGGCGAGTTCCACCGCCTGTTTCATCTCGACGCCGAAACCGGCCGAGGTCGTCGTCAACGGCCCGCCAATGCCGATTTTGACATCCCTGCCGCCCAGCTGCGCGGCGGCTGGCGCTGCGACCGCGATAGGCAGGACAAGCAACGAGACGAGCAAGGGGAGAGCGCCGCGACGACCGGTCATGGTAACCTCCAAATATCGTTTTGCCGAGATTAGGCTGTCACGCACACCGTGACCAGTCAACACTAGATAGACGGTTACAGATTCCCCTGTGCGCCGGTGGCTGAAACGCTTAAGGTGGAGCCCGTCGTTGCGCGGCGGACCAGGCCGGGCACTCGCGGCCGAGCTTCAAACATGCGGTTTGATGGTTACAGATGAACGCTGATCGCCGGATCAAGGCCCTCCTCCTCCCACCATCGCGCGCCGGCAGTCTCGATCTCGTCGGCGGCGAGTTGGCGTGGGATTTCACGAACACGACGTCGGCTCGCGGCTCTCCCGCGAGACAAGAGCATCTGAGAGGCTTTGACACGCTCATGCAGTGGGTCGAGCACGCGCGCGTCATGCCGCCCGCCGATTGCGCTTATGCGCATGCCGCGCTCGCCGGCCATCCGCGCAGGGCGCAACGCATCTTTGAGCGCGCGATCGAGATGCGAGAGTTGATCTGGACAATCGGGACTGCGCTTGCCGAGCAGAGGCCGGTCGCGGGGAAGCTGCTCGCGTCGCTATCGGCCGCGCACGCTACAAACCTCGGCCACGCCGAGATCAAGATGCGCTTTGGCAGCTACATCTGGGTCTGGGATCCGCGTCGCGACATTGCCGCGGCAATCTTGGGCCCCATCACGCTCTCAGCCTTGACGCTGCTGATGGAGAAGGACCTCTTGCGCACCAAGCGATGCGCGGGCCAGGAATGCGGCTGGCTATTCTTCGACACGACCAAGAACAACCGCCGCCGTTGGTGCGAGATGCGGGTTTGCGGCAACCGCGCCAAGGTTCGGGCGGCCCGGCAACGGCAGAGACTGGCTCGAAGAGGCTGATCGCGGGTGGGGAAGTTGCTTCGTCACAAAGCGCGACGACGGCGCTGCCCGTGGTTGTGAATAAGCATCCAAGAGTGCCCCCTCCACCGCTAGGTGGATCAATAGCTTAGCGTGCCGATCGGCGCCGGGACCCCACGCCGATTAACACGCTTTCCCTCGCACGCGGAGCCTGAACCATGTCGGCATCCTCGGAAATTCTCGATCTTGAGCACGTATGGGAGAAATTGGCGAACGCGATCGACACCGCAGGTCCGGGAAAGGAAGTCCTGTTCCTGTCGAAATTCGCCATTCTCGCATCGAAAGAATTGAACGACCGGCAACAAGCAGAGCGCCTGGTCGAAATTGCTAGCGTCTTGAGGCCGCGCATCTCAACGACCTCCCTGATCTTGATATGTGGCCTCACTCCGCTGGCCGGACCAGCCATTTCCGGAAGAATGCGAGCACGTCGGCGTTGAACTCTGCGTGGAACGCGACGCGGTCGAAGTCGGGCGCATCCGCGCAGAGTTCGGGCCGCTCTTTGACCAGCGCCGGTGAACATAGGAAGAATGCGAAATGCCGGGCGTTCGAAACCACTCGATATTCGTGTCGGGCCGGAAGGTTTGCGTCCACAGCGGCGACATCGTGGAGCAGCACGCCGTCCCCACCCTGTTCCGATGCCCAGAGTTGAACCGGCGCCTTGAGAGGCGCCAAGCTCTCCGCAGAGAAGAAGATGGCCAGAGGATCGGCAAGCACCGCGACCTTGATCCGCGGATCGTGCGTGAGGGGCTGCGACGGGTATGTCCTGCCGAGGATCTGTTGGCAGAACAGCAGTTGCTTTTGGCGACAATAGTTCGTGGCTGCTCCCACCCAATCTGGATTGGCGCCGAGCAGCACAAGTCCGGTATAGCCACCGCGCGAGAAGCCGAAGAAGCCGATTCTGTCTTGATCGATTCTTGCGGCGAACGGCGATGCCCCGATCATGAAGTCGATCAGGCGCTTGATGTCGGTGGGCCGCTCGACGAAGACCGAGAGGTCGCCGGAACGGCTTGGATCCTGCGCGGTATCGCCGGGGTGATTGACGGCTGCAACGACGAAGCCGTTGTCGGCGAGGGCCTCGGCGGTGTCGTGATTGCCGAGAAATGTGCCGCCCCGTCCATGGGAAGCGGCGATTAGCGGCAGATGGTCTCCTGCGAGCGGGCAGTCCTGCACGCCCGGCAGGATGGCCCTGCCGAGCTTCACCTCTCCCGGCGGTTTGGCGCAGGGATACCAGATCATGCCGTGAATCGCCGG
>DATHHZ010000360.1:0-2053 GCA_035316965.1 Burkholderiales bacterium
CTTCCGAGACGCGCGACGCGGAGACGGAGGTCGCATCGAATTTCGACGCCGACACCTTCCGCGCCGCGGTCGACCGCGCAATCCGGTACGTTCACGACGGGGACATCATGCAGGTCGTGCTGTCGCAGCGTTTGTCGCGTCCGTTTGCCGGGTCTTCGCTGTCCTTGTATCGGGCTCTGCGCTCGATCAACCCGTCACCGTACATGTTCTATTTCGATTTCGGCGACTTCCAGGTGGTCAGTGCCTCACCCGAAATCCTGGTGCGTCTGGAGCGTGGTACGGTTACCGTGCGCCCGATCGCCGGAACGCGCCGCCGCGGGGCGACGCAAGACGAGGACGTCGCGCTGGAGCGCGAGTTGCTTGCCGATCCGAAGGAACGTGCGGAACACGTGATGCTGGCCGACCTCGGCCGCAACGACGTCGGGCGCGTGGCCGCGACGGGGACTGTCCGGCTCACAGAAACGATGACGGTCGAACGCTACTCGCACGTGATGCACATCGTGTCGAACGTGGAAGGACGGCTGCGCGACGGGCTGGACTGCCTCGACGTGTTCCGCGCGGCATTTCCTGCGGGAACGGTAAGCGGCGCGCCCAAGGTACGCGCAATGGAGATTATCGACGAGCTCGAGCCGGACAAGCGGGGCGTCTACGCGGGTGCCGCGGGCTATCTGGGATTCAACGGTGATATGGACCTGGCCATCGCGATCCGCACGGCTGTTGTGAAAGACGGCCAGATGCACGTGCAGGCGGGTGCCGGGGTCGTCGCCGACTCGGTGCCCGAAAGCGAATTGCAGGAAACCCGTGCCAAGGCGCGGGCCGTGCTGCGCGCCGCGGAAATCGCCTCGAGCGGAATGGACGGACGGGCATGATCCTGATGATAGACAATTACGATTCCTTCACCTGGAATCTGGTGCAGTATCTGGGCGAGCTCGGCGCGGACGTCAGAGTGTTTCGCAACGACGAGATCGCGGCGGCGGACATCGCCGCGATGAAACCGGAAGGCATCGTCATTTCACCCGGGCCCTGCACTCCCACTGAAGCGGGGATCTCACTCGCCGCGGTACGCGAGTTTGCCGGCCAGGTCCCGATACTGGGCGTGTGCCTCGGCCATCAGGCGATCGGCCAGGCTTTCGGCGGCGAGGTCGTGCATGCGGGTAAAGTCGTGCACGGAAAAACTTCGGCGATCAGCCATGCGGGCCTCGGCGTGTTTCGCGGACTTCCGAGTCCTTTCGTGGCGACCCGCTATCATTCGCTTGCGATTCGCCGGGCGACTCTGCCCAAGTGCCTGGAGGTCACGGCCGAGTCCGAGGACGGCGAGATCATGGGCGTGCGCCACCGCGAGTTCGCCGTGGAGGGCGTGCAGTTCCACCCCGAGTCCTTTCTCACCGAGCATGGGCACGCGCTCTTGAAAAATTTCCTGCAACGGGAGGCAGCATGAGCATCACGGTCCAGGAAGCGCTGACGCGGACTATCGAGCACCGCGAGATATTCCACGACGAAATGCTCGACCTGATGCGACAGATCATGGGTGGACAGATTTCGCCCGTCATGATCGCGGCCATCATCGTGGGGCTGCGAGTGAAGAAGGAGACAATCGGCGAGATCACCGCGGCTGCGCAGGTGATGCGCGAGCTCGCGACGCGGGTGACGGTGAAGGATCCGGACAACCTGGTGGACATCGTGGGTACCGGGGGGGACGGCGCGAACACCTTCAATATTTCGACCGCGTCCATGTTCGTTTGCGCCGCGGCTGGGGGCCGCGTCGCCAAGCACGGCAACCGCGCCGTGTCTTCGCAGTCGGGCAGTGCGGACGTGCTGGAGGCGCTGGGCGCGAACATCAACCTGAAGCCCGAGCAAGTGGGCCGCTGCATCGACGAGATAGGGGTCGGCTTCATGTTTGCGCCGGCGCACCACGCGGCGATGAAACACGCCGCCGCGGTGAGGCGCGAGCTTGGCGTGCGCACTCTGTTCAACATTCTCGGACCGCTCACCAATCCGGCCGGCGCGCCGACGCAGCTGATGGGCGTTTTTCATCCCGATCTCGTCGGGATCC
>DATHHZ010000361.1:0-2620 GCA_035316965.1 Burkholderiales bacterium
ACATCGTCCTGTCGGACGGGCTTGCAGCGATCTCGGTTTTCATCGAACCCGCGACGAGCAAGCAGCCTGCGCCGCAGCCGGGTCTGGTGCGGCAGGGCGCGATCAACGTCTACATGCGTCCCGTGGGCAGCTACTGGGTTACGGTAGTCGGCGAAGCGCCTGCAGAGAGCGTAAAATACATCGCCAACGCGGTCGAATACCGCAAGTAGAGCCCGGCGACCTCCCTTGAATCAGTCCCGGCTCCCGGCAGCCGTCGCGGTTTTCTGCCGGCTCGATTCCGAGGACTATTTTGATGGCGAGAGTACTGTTTGTCTGCCTGCTGCTCGGCTTGCCCTCGGCGCTGCTCGCGCAGGGACGCGAGCTGCCCGATTTCACGGAACTCGCCGAGAGGCAAGGCCCCACCGTCGTCAATATCAGCACCACTCAGGTACGCGAACGCCGCGCGTCGCCGCAAATTCCGAATCTCGAGGAAGACGATCCGCTCTACGATTTCTTCCGGCGATTCATCCCGCGGCCGCCGGGGCCCGGCGGACAGGGCCCTCGCGATTTCGAGAGCCGTTCGCTCGGCTCGGGTTTCATCATCAGTACCGACGGCTACGTTCTCACCAACGCGCACGTCGTCAACGCCGCGGATGAGATCACCGTTCGCCTGAACGACAAGCGCGAATTCAAGGCTCGCGTGATCGGCGCGGACAGACGCACCGATCTCGCCTTGATCAGGATCGACGCGACGGGGCTGCCGGCCGTACGCATGGGAGATCCGAACCGGCTCAAGGTCGGCGAATGGGTCGTCGCGATCGGCTCGCCCTTCGGTTTCGACAGCACGGTCACCGCGGGCATCGTCAGCGCGAAGGGCCGCAGCCTGCCGCAGGAGAACTTCGTTCCTTTCATTCAGACCGACGTCGCGATCAACCCGGGGAATTCCGGCGGGCCTTTGTTCAACATGCGCGGCGAAATCGTGGGAATCAACTCGCAGATCTACAGCCGCACCGGCGGTTTCATGGGGCTGTCGTTCGCCATCCCCATCGACGTCGCCATGGAGGTGCAGAGCCAGCTGCGTCAGTTCGGCCGCGTCAGTCGCGGACGAATCGGGGTCGTGATCCAGGAAGTCTCGAAGGAACTCGCCGAATCGTTCGGCCTTTCCAGGCCGGCGGGGGCCCTCGTCAATTCGGTCGAGAAGGGCGGCCCCGCCGAAAAGGCCGGGGTGGAAACGGGCGACATCATTCTCAAGTTCGACGGCAAGCCGGTATCGAGCTCGAACGAGTTGCCGCGCATCGTCGGCAACACCAAACCCGGGATCAAGGCGAACATCGAACTGTGGCGCAAGGGCGTGACCCGGGAGCTCACCGTCACGGTCGGGGAGTTGCCCGAGGATCGAGTCGCGAGCCGCAGCGAGCGCCGGGGAAAGCCGCCGGAGCAGGCAGCCAATCGCCTGGGTTTCGCGGTCGTCGATCTTACCGCGGAGCAAAAGCGCGATCTGAAGCTGGGAGGGGGCGTGATCGTCGAAGAGGTCCGGAACAATCGCCGCGCGGACGTGCGCGCGGGCGATGTGATCACGGCGGTGACCAGCAAAGGCCAGACCACCGAAGTGAGATCCGCGGAGCAGTTCAACAAGCTCCTCGCGCAGCTGGAGCGCAACACCACTCTGACGCTCCACGTACGGCGCGGCGAGAGCAATCTGTTCGTGACCGTCAAGGGTGAGGGTATGCCCGGTTAGCGCGTCCGCGCACCCTGCATATCTCGCCTAAATACGCTAACATTCAAAGTCTTGGAACCGGGAATAAAGGGTGCTGAACGGCACCCTTTTTTGTAGGCCATGCAGCACATCCGCAATTTTTCGATCATCGCCCATATCGATCACGGGAAATCGACGCTCGCAGACCGCTTCATCCAGCGCTGCGGCGGATTGTCGGAGCGCGAAATGTCGGAGCAGGTGCTCGATTCGATGGATTTGGAGCGCGAGCGGGGCATCACCATCAAGGCGCAGACCGCAGCGCTGCAATACACTTCGCGCGACGGAAAGACCTACAACTTGAATCTCATCGACACGCCGGGTCACGTCGACTTCTCTTACGAAGTATCGCGCTCGCTCGCCGCGTGCGAAGGGGCCCTGCTGGTCGTGGACGCAAGCCAGGGGGTGGAGGCGCAGACCGTCGCCAATTGCTACACCGCCATCGAGCAGGGCGTCGAGGTCGTGCCGGTGCTCAACAAGATCGACCTGCCCTCGGCCAATCCGGAGCGCGCCATCCAGGAAATCGAGGACGTCATCGGCATCAAGGCGAGCGATGCCTTGCTCGTGAGTGCCAAGACCGGCGAAGGGGTGGAGGAAGTTCTCGAAGCGGTGATCCATCGCATGCCGCCCCCCAAGGGGGATCCCGATGCGCCGCTGAAGGCATTGATCATCGATTCGTGGTTCGACAATTACGTCGGCGTGATCATGCTGGTGCGCCTGGTGGACGGAATCATCCGTCCAAAGGACAAGCTGCTGCTGATGTCCACGCAAGCGGTCCATCTGTGCGAGCAGGTCGGCGTGTTCACGCCCAAGTCTCAAGGCCGCGAGCAGCTTTCGGCCGGAGAGGTGGGATTCGTCACGGCCGGAGTGAGGGAGCTCCAGCACGCG
>DATHHZ010000362.1:0-3375 GCA_035316965.1 Burkholderiales bacterium
CGCGAGCGCGCCGGAGCTGGTCGACATTGTAGTGACCGACCTGATCATGCCCGGAATGAGTGGCCGGGAGCTGGTACAGGCACTCCGCCAGATTCGCCCGAGTGTCGCGGCGTTGTACGTCTCCGGCTATACGGAAGACGAGATAATTCGCCGCGGTCTGCACGACCCCAGCGTAGCTTTTCTCCACAAACCATTCACTGCTGATGAGCTGACGAACAAGGTACGAGCTCTCCTTGATGCTCGGCCGTCGTCAGCTTGACTCGCCTCGGCCACCTTTCTACATTGTATAGGGCGTTCAACTCGGCGGCCAACACTGATGTGGGGATCCCCCCACATTTTTTTGTCCCATGAATGGACCTCGAAGGTAGATGAACGGAACGCTGGAAGACATTGTGGCGTCGGAAATTAAGCCACTGGGACTAGAACTTTTTGAGCTCAAGCTGGGCGGAAGCAAGGGTCGCCCGGTGCTGGACGTTCGAGTGGATCGTGAGAACGGTGAAAAGGTGACGGTCGATGACTGTGCGGCCGCCTCTCGTGCGATAGAAATAAAGCTGGATGCTGAAGATTTCGGCGGCAGGAAATATGTGCTGGAAGTCTCGTCGCCGGGGCTCGAGCGCCCGCTCAGGAACGCAAAGGATTGGGGAAAGTTCATCGGCAGGACCGTCGTCGTGACGACCAATGTCGCGGGCGATCCGGCGGGCCGAAGAACGGACGAGGTCGAGATTGTTGGGATCGAAGGCGATCCCGGACAGGAAGTTGTGAGCGTACGTAACGAGCGCGGCGATGAGCGGCGCTTTCCGCTTACCGCCGTCGAGAAGGCGCGGTTGGCGTTTCACTGGAAAAGGTAGAGGTAGAGGACATGGCGGCTTCGGTAGAGATTCTGACGGCGATCCGCGAGTTGACCAACTCGAAGCAGATCGATCGCGCCGAATTGCACGGGCTTCTCGAGGACGGCATCAACGCCGCCCTTGCCAAGAAGCACGGGCCTACGGTGCAGGCCGAAGTCTCGATCGACGAGAACAAGGGCGCGATCAAGATTGTCCTGCTCAAGACTGTGGTCGACGAAGTGACCGACGCCGCGAGCCAGATTTCCCTCGAGGAAGCAAGGTTCGAGGACGCCGAGTTCCAGGTCGGCGATCAGATGGAGATCCCCGTGGACTTCGCAGAGTTCGGGCGCACCGCGGTCCAGGCGGCTAAGCAGCGCATTATCCAGCGCGTCAGGGAAGGCGAGAGATCGAAGATTCGCGACGAGTTCTCGAGCAGGGTGGGCGATCTTCTTTCGGGAGAGGTCCAGCAGATCGAGCGGGGCAAGCTTGTGATCATGCTCAACAAGTTCCGCGAGGCGGAAGCGATCATTCCGTACCGCGAGCAGAACCATCGCGAGCACTTCCATCAGGGCGATCCGATCCGCGCCGTACTGAAGCGCGTTGAGGAGACTCCGAAGGGTCCCCGGCTGGTCTTGAGCCGGGCTGATGCCTTGTTCGTCAAGGCGCTGTTCAAGCTCGAAGTGCCGGAGATCCAGCAGAATCTGGTCGAGATTCGCGCCAGCGCGCGCGAGGTGGGCAGCCGAACCAAGATCGCCGTGTTTTCTCGCGACGACTCGGTGGATCCGGTTGGAGCGTGCGTCGGGCTCAAGGGCTCGCGAGTCCAGGCCGTCGTCAACGAGCTCGGTGGCGAGAGAATCGACATCGTGCCGTGGTCGGCTGACCCGGAGCGCTTCGCCAAGCTCGCGCTCGCTCCGGCTCGCGTGGCTCGCGTGTTCAGCGATCCGGCGACAAAAACGATTCAGGCGATCGTGGACGAAGACCAGCTCTCGCTGGCCATCGGCCGCAACGGCCAGAACGTGCGGCTCGCGTCCGAGCTTACAGAATGGAAGATCGAGCTTTACTCGAGTCGGGAGTGGATGGAGCGCGGCAGCGATCAGCCGATCTTCGCTCCGCTACCGACCGACGAGCCCGTGTCGGGCGTGAATCCCCGTCTTGCCGACATCGAGGGGATGCAGCCGGCCACGGTCGCCGTGCTGGAAGAGGCTGGATATCGGACGCTCGACGACATCATCGATCTCGAGCGCGAGGATTTCCTGCGCCTTCCCGGCATCGCTCCCGAAGAGGCGGATCGCCTGATGGCGATCATCAACGAGCTCACCACCGACGAAGCGTCCGAGACGGCAGAAGAGGCGGTAGTGACGACCAAGGCTGATGTGGAAGCGAGCGCCGAGATGGAATCGGAGGGTGGAAACGCAGCGGCGCCGGAGCCAGTAGCCGATGCGGAAGGCAAGAAAACGGAGTAGTGGATGGACACTTCCCAGCAGCGGAAGCTCCTTGGGCTAATCGGTCTCGGAGTCCGCGGTCGGGGGGCGATAATCGGTGTTCAGCAGGTGCGAGAGGCGGCGCGTCGCGGCAAGTTGTATCTGGCTATTGCGGCGCCCGACGCTTCGAGCAACAGTTTGGATAAAGTGCTCCCGCTGCTGCGGGCGCGCGGAATTACGGTGGTCGCGGGACCACCTGCCGTGGAGCTTGGCTCCGCAGCGGGGCGCGAATCCACCGCGGTAATAGGAATTGTCGATAAAGGTTTGGCAAAGGGAATTCAGGCGCTGAGCCTGGCACCAATGCCTGATGGCCGCAACGAGGAGATGGGTTGAGCAAGCTTCGAGTACATGATTTGGCGGGCGAATTCGGGATTTCGAGCGACGAGGTGCTCACTCTCCTTCGTCAAATGGACGTTCCCGTGCGCAGCCATCTCAGCCTGCTGAGTGATGATCAGGTTGCACGGATCCGCGCCCGTTGGGAGCGCGAGAAGCGGGCGCGTGTTGCCGCACCCCCTGCAGCGACACGTCGTCGTCGCGGGACGGCTGCCGCAGTGCCCGCGCCCGAAGCGAAGCCCGAGCCGGCTGCCCCCGAAGGCAACAGACGTCGCCGCCGCGTAGCGGTCGAGCCCGCGGTGGAAGCTCCTGTAGCCGAGGCGCCACCGGCGCCCGAGATCAAGCCATTTGCTCCGGCTCCAGCGGCTGCGATTGCGGCGTCCGCTGGTCCGGATGCGGCTGTCGCCGATCGGCCGAAGGCCGCGCCGCAAGCTCCGGGGCGTCCGACGGCCACTCCGCCGCAAGCCGCGCCGATGACAACGCACTCCACGGCAGAGCGGCCCGACAGCCGCGAGCGCCAGCGCCCGCAACCAGTCGTGCCCGGCGCACCGCGTCCGCGCCCGGTTGCCACCGGCGCGCCGTACACTCCGCCGCGCCCGGTCGCATCGGCCGCGCCTGGCGCTGGCACCGCTGCACCTCGCCGCGAGGATCGCGGCTCCGGGGGGGGCCGCGGCGAAGAGCGTGGTGCTCGCCGGGGTAAGAAGGGGAAGCGGGGAGTCGATCAAGAAGCGGTA
>DATHHZ010000363.1:0-2384 GCA_035316965.1 Burkholderiales bacterium
CCCCCGACCGGAGGCCGGTGACGAGGCCGGTGAGCGTGCGGGCGCTCGCGTCGGCGCGAAATGCGCCGGTGATGTTGGCGCCGTTCAGCTCGATGCGTACGCTGCCCAGGCTGACCTTCCTGTCTTTCACCGTAACGCGCACCAGCGCGTCGCCGCCGGAGACCATATAGGGCCGGCTCGATAGCACTTCGATCTTGAAGTCCTTATCGCCGTGGTGGCGATCGCCGTCGTCATCGTGGGCGTACGCCATCCCCGACGGAATCGCGCTTACCAGCAGCGTGCACGCGAGCGCGCTCAAGACATTTCGTGGCTTGTTCATGGTTCCCCTCTCCTCAGTTGTCTGTCCCCGGATCTGCTCAATCGTCGTCATCGTCGTCGCCGTGCTTCTCGCCCTTCGGCGTGCGGCAGGCGAAGTTGGCGGCGTCGTTGGTGCTGCCGCTGCCCTTGTAGACCGCGACCTTCGGATACACGCAGAGCGGACGCGTGCGCGCAACGCCCTGCGCCGGCTGGTCGTTCACGTACTTCACCGCGATGATCTTCTCGGGCGCGACGCCTTCCTCGACCCAGAGCTCGAGCGCGCTGAGGATGTCGTGCTGCGGCGAGCCGCTGAGCGGTTGCGCCTGCGGCAGGGACTGGCCGAACGCGTTGGGTCCGGGCCCGCCGCCGCAATGGAGCATGCCCGGCACCAGGAAGAGGCGGAAGAAGTCGGTCGAGTCGTCGTTCTCGCGCACGACCTGGCGGTAGTAGTCGACCGCGTCGGCGCCGGAGATCGCCGGATCCTCCCAGCCGTGCCACATGATGATCTTGCCGCGGCGGTTGCGATGCGTGAACCGGCTGAGGTCCGCCTCGGTCGCGTTCATGGTGTGCTCGGTCTTGCGGTCGGCGAACGCCATGTCGCTGTCGAAATCGAATCCCGCCCAGTCCCAGACGCCCGGCGGCGGGATCTCTTCCACGATACGGCCGAAGAAACCGTTGCCGAAGAACGCCTGGATCGACGCGCCCGCGACCGGCGGGCCGGTGATCCACGCCGGCCAGCTCGCGGCCTCGCCGGCGGCGCTGGTGAAGTAGCCCGGATAGATCTGCCCGCCGGTGCGCGGATTGCGCGGCCCCTGCATGATCTTGCGGACAGCGCCGACCTGCGGCGGGGTAAGGCAGCTCGGACCGTCGGTGCCGGCAGGGCACGCGATCGAGGCCGGATCGAACTTGCAGCGCCGCGGGTCTTCGGCGACGCCGTCGACCACGCCGTCGAGCACGTCGCAGGTGCGCAGCGTCTCCGCCTGGACTGCCGCAAGCTTGCTCGCGGACATGTGCGCGCCGGGGGTACTGAACAGCGCCTGCTCGTTCCAGATGAAGCCCGCGAAATGATGCGTCCAGTTGTTCGCCGGCGCGCCGACGAGGACGCCGTCGTAGTCCTCGGGGAAGCGCTGGATCTCCATCAGCGCCTGGCGGCCGCCGTTCGAGCAGGAGCTGAAGTACGAATGCTTGATCGACTCGCCGTAGAAGGCGCGGATGATGTCCTTCGAGCGCGCGGCCTGCAGGTGCTTGCCGCGCCAGCCGAAGTCGGTGACCTTCTCCGGATGGCCGGGGGCGAAGTCGGCGGTGCCGCCGACGTGGCCGGTATCGGTCGAGCCGCCGGCGTAGCCGCGGCGCAGAGCGCCGCCGATGCCGCCGTAGTTGATCGAGCCGGCGTAGCCGCCCTCGCCGGCCGACAGGAACTTGCCGTTCCAGCCTTCGGTGGGCATCCAGACCTCGAAACGGATGTCCGAGTCGCTGGTCGGCTTGATCGAGCCCGCGACGCGGCAAGCGGTGGTGACGATCGCGGGGTTGAACGTCGCTGCCGGCACTACGGTCGCCGTGGTGATCGTCGTGTCCGGCAGGCGCAGGCCGGTAAGGCTCTCGCAGGACATCGGCTTGGCGGCATACGCCGGCGCCGAAAGGAGCACCGCAAACGCGATCGCAAGTCTCTTCATGGGGAATCTCCCGTCAATTAACGAAGCACGCTGCTTGCCTCGGCCTCATCGACGAAGCGCTGCACGTCTTCTTCGACGAGGAATCCGTCCTTCTGCAGCTTGCGCGCGGCCTTGACGACCGCCTTGACGTAGCCGTCGTGGTCCTTGTAGCGCTCCTCGAGCGACTTGCGCGGGTCGCCGCTCGCCTTGCGCTCGGCCTTGGTGCGCGCGAACGGGATGTTCTGCCCGTCGGACTCGCAGCCGTCGGGCCCGCCGAACTCGGCGCGGCGCAGCGCCCAGCCGGTGGTGGTGGCGGCCGGCGCCTCGACGCCCGGCATGCGCACGCCGGCGATCTCGTTGCCGTCCTCGTCGACCTTGGAGACGAAGATCTTGTACGAGGGCCGTCCGACGACCGACTGCGGGTAATTGCTGATG
>DATHHZ010000364.1:0-3291 GCA_035316965.1 Burkholderiales bacterium
ACATCTGACGCCGAAAAAGAGAAAGCCCACTTCTCAGTGATATGAGCAAATTTTGTGAGGCCCGACTCCCTAGCAACGAAATCGTTGCTAATCATCTTGTCAGAGGCCGTGACAATCGTCTTGAAGTCCTCGCAAAGAGCCGCTATGCAAACGGTCATATCCTGCTCCCAAGGGTAGGGGCGGTTAGCGCCCCGAAACGGGGCACTCATGATGCCCCCTGCTTCTTGGGTTTGTCAAATACAGCATTACCTCTCTTGAGGAGGGGTGGCGCGAAGCGGGCGGGGTGGTCTCAGCCGACGCCCTCGACGATCCGCATGTCGCGCTTGACCGCGTCGCCGAGGACCTTCAGCGACTCCTGGTAGCCGGCGCCGTCGTGACAGGCGAGCGCCTGCTGCACGCTGGCGAACTCGATCACGACCACGCGCTGATTCATCCCGGATTCGTATACCTTCGCCGGATTGCCGCGCACGAGATACTTGCCGCCCGCGGCCTGGATCGTCGGCGCCGCAAGCTTTGCGTAGGCCTGAAACGCGTCCTGGTTCTTGATCGAGTGGTAGCAGACAATCCAATAGGCTTTGGCCATCGTTCGTTCCTTTCGTGGGTTCTCGACGCGCAAGATTATCATCCCAAGCGCTTCGACTTCGCTCGGGGTGAACCCGCGAGGGATCCCCCCGCGGACGCTGAAACTACGCCAGCTGCGGGGGGCGATTCAGTACCGCGAGGAGATTCAGGCAGATCAGGTGCACGATCCGCTTCTTCTCCGGAAGCGCCCGTTTGCGCCTGAGCTGGTGGCAGAGCACGCGGGCCGCGGTCAGCTCGGGCGCGAGCCTGCGTTTCGCCCCCGGGCTACGCTTCAGGACGGGCTTCCCGGCAAAGAGGTCGCCGGATTCGATGGGAGTGGAACCCCCCCGCGCGGCCCGCGTGTCCACCAAACTGTTTGCCGGCGCGAGCGGACTCACGTGCCCCGCCGCAGACAAATCTCCATGAACTTGCTGAACTGATCGGCGAACTGGAGATAGCCCTCGTCGATCGCCTTGTGCGCGATCTCATCGAACGGATCGTGCTGGTCGATCGCCTGCGCAGTCCTGCTCTGCGCGGGCAGCATCACGCGAAACTCGGAGATCAGTTCTTCCAGATCCGAAACGCTCTGTCCCATGTCGGCCTCCCTTCCGCGGACATCACGAGCAATCCTCGTGCGAGGAGAGAATGCTGCAAGGATGTTTCGACAGTGTGAAGGAGCCGACTGCTCCAAACGGCGTATGGCAGCGCTGCAGCGTTGCCCGGGAGGTCCTCGCGATCACCGCAGATACTTGTGGCCAATCCCGGCTCTTTCGCGTACATTCACGCTCCCGCTGCGCTGCACTACCGCCTCAACCCCTGCACGGCCGGTCCTTTGGCGGAAAGCGTTTTTCCGCTTCGCTCCAGTCTCAACCACGAGGAGTCCCATGTCCACGATCACTACTGCAAGCGGCCTGACCATCGAAGACACCGTCATCGGCGAGGGCGCGACCGCCGCGTCCGGCCGGGACGTCATCGTGCACTACGCCGGCTGGCTCGCCGACGGAACCCAATTCGATTCGAGCAAGGAAAAGCAGGACCCGTTTCAGTTCACACTGGGCAAGAAAGAGGTCATGGCCGGCTGGGAAGAGGGGCTGCGCGGCATGAAAGTCGGCGGCACGCGCAAGCTCACCGTCCCGCCGCAGCTCGCCTACGGCGAAGACGGCGCCGGCGACACCATCCCGCCGAACGCCACGCTCACCTTCGAAGTGGAGCTGCTCGCGGTTTCCTGAAACGCCGTCACCCGGCGCCGGAAAATCCTCCGGGCGTCAGGATGCGAAAAGGCAGCGCGCGCTGCGCGAGATCCAATAGCGCGCGGTCCTTGGTGACGAGAAACTCCGCGCGCGCGGCGAGCGCGGCTTCCAGGAACTTCTGATCGTCGGGGTCGCGGCACGCGGGCAGCTGCGCGCGCTCCGCCTCCGGCGCGGCTGAGTCGATGCGGCGCGCCACGCGCCGGCAGAGCGCGAGGCAGGCGCCTCGGCCCGCAGCGTCGAGCGTGCGCTTCCTGCCGAAGTCGTACGCCAGCGCCCGCTCGAGCTCGGCCTCGCAGGCCGCATCGATGAAAACCTCCACGCGCTTTGCTGCGATCGCGGCCTTGATCGGCGCGATCGAGGGATCGTCGAAGACCAGCCAGTCGAGCCAGACGTTGGTGTCGAGGACGAGGCGCAGCGGAGAGCGCACGCTCAAGTCTCAAGGACCACCAGCTCGGGAGCGCGGCCACGCTCGACGAACACGATCGCGTTCTGCCCGAACGCCCGCCCGACCGCTTCCGCGTCCGCTCGCGGGATCCCGACCACGAGCGCGCTGCGCTCGGGCTTCCAGCGTCCTTGCGGATCGCGCCCCTCGCCCTCGAAGCAGGAGTATCCCGCTTCCGTTTGCGTCTGGACCAGCGCGGCGTTGGCGATCTCGTTCTTCCACGCGCTTGTCGCCTCGCCGTGCGGGTTGGCGGCGGTGATGTAGGCGGCGGTCGCAGCGCCTTCGGCTTCGAGCAGCTCGTCCAGGTCCGGATTCGGCTCGCCGATGCGGATCACGAGCTCAGGTCTGCCGAAGACGACGTAGAGCGCCTTTTGGTACGCGGCAATCAGCTCGGGCGTGGCAGACATGCCGGCGCTAATTCCTGTAGTTATCCCCTCCTCTCTTGAGGAGGGGTGGCGCGAAGCGCCGGGGTGGTATCACCACTTTCACTACCGCTTCCTCCCCAGCTCCCCGCTCGCGATCAGCCGCGCGAGATCCTCCGCGCCGCCGACCAGCACGCCCTTCACGAACACCATGGGAAAGGTGGGCCAGCCGGTCCACATCTTGAGGACGAGGCGGCGGCGGTATTCGCCGAGGTAGCTGCCGTACTCGAGATACTTGTACGCGAGCCCGGCGGCATCGAGCGCCTTTCTCGCCTTCCTCGGAAACGGGTTCATCCGCATGCCCACGACGACGATGTCGTTCGCCGCCACGGCCGCCTGGACCTCCTTCAGGATGTCGGTCCGGTAGCTTGCGATCTTCTCGCGCACGGCGGGATGGATCTGCGCTTCTGGAAGAACAGGGCGGGGCATATGGAGTTCCTTTTCGTTTGCGGTCTTCGCGCAGCATACGCGAGGACCGCGATTGCTTGCCTGCCGAGAATTGGTCTTATAATGCAGCGCTCACAAGGGGCGTGAAATGCCGACAGACCGCGAACGCCTGCACCGCCTGATCGAAAAGCTCTGCATCATCGAGGGCGATTTCGTCCTCAGCACCGGC
>DATHHZ010000365.1:0-2470 GCA_035316965.1 Burkholderiales bacterium
ACGACGATGCGCGGCCTGCCGAAGACGAGCGTGCTCGCCGCCCAGGAGATGAGCGCGTAGACGATCGCGCCGAAAAACGCCGACCAGAATCCCGCGACGCTGAATCCCTTCACGAAGGACGCGACGAACCAGAACAGGAGCCCGTTGATCACGAAGACGAACAGGCCCAGCGTGACGACGGTGACGGGCAGGGTGAGCAGCACGAGCAGCGGCCGGATCAGCGTGTTGACGAGCCCGAGCAGGAGCGCCGCCACGAGCGCGGTGTAGAAGCTGTCCACCTGCACCGATGGCACGAGGTAGGGGAGGGCGAGCAGCGCGAGCGCGTTGATCAGCCAGACCAGAAGGAGGTTGAGCACCATAAGCACAAGCATAGCGCAAGGCGCGATAGAATCCACGGTCGATTACTTGGCAGATCAAGGAGAATTTGCATGCTCACGCTTTTCTACGCCCCCGGCGCCTGTTCGATGGCGTCCCACATCGTGCTCGAGGAGAGCGGCGAGAAGTACCAACCCAAGCGCATGGATCTGTCCAAGGGCGAGCAGAAGACTGCGGAATATTTGAAAATCCATCCGCTGGGCCGCGTGCCGGCACTGAAGCTGGACGACGGCTCGCCGCTCACGGAGAACACGGCGATCCTTCCCTTCCTCGGCAAGCGCTTCGGGCTGTGGCCCACCGATCCGCTCAAGGAGGCAAAGGCGCTTTCCATCGTTGGTTTTTTCGCGACGAGCGTGCATCCCGCGCACGGCCACATCGGCCGGCCCGAGCGCTATACCGAGGACAAGTCGGCCTTCCCCGGCATCCAGGCGATGGGCAAGAAGAGCTTCCACGAATACCTGAAGCAGATCGACGGCATGTACGCGGGGCGCGAATGGTTGTCCGACAAGTATTCGGTGCTCGACCCCTATGCCCTGGTGTTCTACGCCTGGGGCAAAAAGCGCGAGCTGCCCGTGGCGGAGCTGAAGAACTACACCGCGCTGAAGGACCGCATGGCGAAGCGCCCGGCCGTGCAGCGCGTCGTCGCCGACGAGGGCGTCAACCTGTAACGCCTGAAAAAGCTGTCCGGCCTGGATTACAATCCCCGCCGGGACTTGAGCCTAAAGAGGAGAAAACGATGGCACGCAAGGATCCGGGTCCGAAAGCCGATCGCCGCAGGTTTCTCACCGGGGTCGTTGCGGCGGGTGCCGCCACCGCGATGACGCCAGTGCGTTCGGCCGACGTCGTGGCACAAGCTCCGCGCGCGCCCTCCGCTCTGCCGCCCTCGGCGAAGGCCGCCGAGGCCGAGACCGGGACGCCGCGGGAGCTCGCGCGCGTCAAAGGCATCCCCGGGTCCGACTTCATGGTCGATGTCATCAAGACGCTGGCCATCAAGTACCTGCCGGCGAACTGCGCGTCGAGCTACCGTGCCATCCACGAGTCGCTGATCAACTACGGCGGCAACAAAATGCCGGAGTTCCTCACCTGCATGCACGAGGAGTCCGCGGTCGGCATGGCGCACGGCTACTTCAAGGTCGCCGGCAAGCCGCTGATGACGCTCTGCCACGGCACGGTCGGCCTGCAGCACGCCTCCATGGGGATCTACAACGCGTGGTGCGACCGCGTGCCGGTGATCGTCGTCGGCGGCAACGACATGGACGCCGCGACCCGGCCGCCGGGCGTTCCGACTTTCCACTCGGCGCAGGACATCAACGCGCTGGTGCGCGACTTTACCAAGTGGGACGACACGCCGGTGTCGCTGCAGCATTTCTCGCAGTCCTTCGTGCGCGCCTACAAGATCGCGATGACGCCGCCCTACGGGCCGGTGATGATCTCGCTCGACGCGGGGCTCCAGCAGGAGCCGATGAAGGAGCACGGCGAGAAGCCCTACATCCCGCGCTACGTGCCGACCGCGCCGCCGCAGGGTGACACGGGCGCGGTGAAGGAAGCGGCGCGCCTCCTCGCAGGCGCGCAGAACCCGGTGATCGTCGCCGACCGCGCGGCGCGCACGGCGAACGGAATGAAGCTGCTGGTGCAGCTCGCGGAAACGCTGCAGGCGCGGGTGATCGACCAGGGCGGCCGGATGAACTTCCCGAGGACGCACTATCTCTCCGCTCCGCCGGCGGCCGTCAGCGGCGCCGACGTCATCATCGGCCTGGAGCTCTCGGACTTCTGGGCCACGGTGAACGCCTACACCGACAACGCCATGAACGAGGGCATTGGAACGAATTCGACGCGGATCAAGCGCGACACGAAGCTCGTGAGCATCAGCTCCGTCGATCTCAACACCAAGGCGAACTACCAGGACTTCCAGCGCTTCCAGGTGATCGACGTGCAGATGGCCGCGGACGCGGAAGCGACGCTGCCGGCGCTGATAGAGGCGGTGAAATCGGCGATTCCCAACGAAAGAAAAGCGGCGATCGAAAAGCGCGGCGAGGCCGCGAGGAAAGCCTACGCCGAGGGCCAGGCGCGCACCCGCGAGGCGGCGGCGCTCGCC
>DATHHZ010000366.1:0-3809 GCA_035316965.1 Burkholderiales bacterium
ATCGGCGGCGAGCAGTTGTTCTTCCCCAACGCGAAGTGAGCAGTCCCGCTCGTTATATCCGCAGGGGAATGACGCCCTGATACAATGACACTTTTCTCCGGCAGGGTCCGCCGGCACGGTTCGGCATGAAAATATTCGGATTCGCGGGATGGTCGGGAAGCGGCAAGACCACGCTGATCGAACAGCTCATCCCGCTCTTCGTGAAACGGGGACTGAAGGTGTCGCTCATCAAGCACGCGCATCACAGCTTCGACGTCGATCATCCCGGGAAGGACTCGTATCGCCATCGCGAGGCGGGCTGCAGCGAGGTGGTGGTCGTGTCCGAAAAGCGCTGGGCCATCATGCACGAGCTGCGCGGCGAGCCGGAACCCTCGCTCGAGGAGCAGATCGAGCGCGTCTCGCCCTGCGACCTGCTGTTGGTCGAGGGCCACAAGCGCTATCCTCTGCCCAAGCTCGAAGTCTGGCGCAGGGAAAACGGCAAGCCGCTGCTGCATCCGGAGGACGAGCATATCGTGGCCATCGCCACGGATACCGCGCTTGAAACAAAGCTGCAACAATTCGATCTGGACGATCACGACGGCATCGGCAATTTCATCCTGAACTACAACGGATTCAGATGAACAAGGGCCTTCTCAACGTAGACGAGGCGCTCCAGCAACTTCTCGCCGGCGCGCGTCCCGTCGCTGAAACTGAGACAGTGCCGACGCTTTCTGCGACCGGCCGGGTGCTCGCTGCGGCGCAGCGCTCGACCATGAACGTGCCGCCCATGGACAACAGCGCGATGGACGGTTACGCGGTGCGTCTCGCAGATCTGAAAGGACCCGGACCCCGGCTCAAGGTCTCCCAGAAAATCCCCGCCGGCTCGACGGGCAAGCCCCTCGTTCCCGGGACCGCGGCACGCATCTTCACCGGCGCGCCCGTTCCCGCGGGGGCGGACGCCATCGTGATGCAGGAGGACTGCGTGCAGGAAGGCGACGAGGTCGTGGTGAAGAAGGTTCCGGCGCGCGGCGAGTGGATCAGGCTCACCGGCAGCGATATTCGCGCGGGCGGGGAAGTGCTTCCTGCGGGAACGCGCTTGCGCCCGCAGGACACCGGGCTCGCCGCGTCGGTCGGCATCGCATCGCTTCCTGTCCGCAGGCGCGTGCGCCTCGGGTTGTTTTTTACCGGCGACGAGCTCGTCATGCCGGGAGAGCCGCTGGCGCCGGGGCGCATCTACAACTCGAACCGCTTTACCCTGAACGGCCTTGCGGGCACCTTCGGGTGCGAGACCCGCGATTACGGGATCGTTCCCGATTCGCTCGCCGCGACGCGAGAAGTGCTACGCCGCGCGGCCGCGGAGTGCGACGTGATCGTGACGAGCGGCGGCGTCTCGGTGGGCGAAGCGGATTTCGTCAAGCCCGCCGTCGAAGCCGAAGGCGAGCTCCTCATGTGGAAGATCGCCATGAAGCCGGGCCGACCGCTCGCGTTCGGTCGAGTGGGCAAGGCGAATTTCATCGGGCTGCCGGGAAATCCGGTTTCGAGTTTCGTGACTTTCCTCGTATTCGTCCGGCCGTTTCTGCTCAAGACGCAGGGCGTCGCCGACGTGCAAGCGCACGCGATTCCCGTGCGCGCCGATTTCGACTGGTCCGAGCCCGATCCCCGGCGCGAATTTCTGCGCGTAAAATGGAACGCGCGCGGAGGACTCGATCTGTATCCCACGCAAGATTCAGCCGTGCTGATGTCCACGGCGTGGGCCGACGGCCTGGTCGACAATCCGGCCGAGCACCCTATCCGCGCGGGGGACATGGTGAAGTTCATGCCGTATTCGGAGCTGTATCGGTGAAGGTCAAGATTCTCTATCTGGCGAGCCTGCGCGAGCAGCTGGGCAAGTCCGGGGAAGACGTCGAAATCTCGCCCGCGACGTCCACGGTCGCGGGGTTGCGCACGCTGCTCATGGCCCGCGGCGGTAGCTGGCAGATGGCGCTCGCCCAGGGAAAGGCGTTGCGGGTTGCCGTCAACCAGGAAATGGCGCAGCCGACAACGCCGGTGAAGCCGGGCGACGAAATCGCGTTCTTCCCACCGGTGACGGGAGGCTGAGATGCCGGTGCGCATCCAGACGAAGGACTTCGACGCGGGCGCCGAGATCGCCGTCCTCCGGCGGGGCAACCTCAAGGTCGGAGCGGTGGCGAGCTTCATCGGCGTGTGCCGCGACGCCAACGACGGCACCGCGGTGACGAAGATGACCTTGGAGCACTATCCCGGCATGACCGAGAGGGCGCTCGAAAAGATTGTCTCCGAAGCAAAGCGTCGCTGGGACGTGATGGACGCGCTCGTCATCCACCGTGTGGGCGAGCTGAAGCCCACCGACCAGATCGTGCTCGTCGTCGTCACCGGAGCGCACCGCGGCGAAGCCTTCGCGGCCTGCGAATTCATCATGGACTACCTCAAGACCCGCGCGCCGTTCTGGAAGAAAGAAGAAACTCCGCAGGGTGCGCGCTGGGTCGAAGCGCGGATTTCCGACGACGAAGCCGCGCAACGCTGGGAGCCGCCGAAATCGAGCGCTGCCTGAACGTCGGCGCGCCGTTTACGCGTGTCGTCCGAGCGGCTATCATGGCTGCGCTCCAGGGAGATGGCATACCTCCTCTAACCGCCGCAAGGCTGATGATGCCTACGTGACACGCCGGAGAGCGTAGGCACAGGTGCTCCTTCCAAGCTCCTCCGTCGTGCCCGATGACATGCGGAACGGAGGTTTTCAATGACTGAAATCTGGGGTCTGGCTGCACTCTGGCTCGGGCTTGCGCTGCTCGCGGCGCTGCTCTCGATCTGGATCAAGGTAGCCAATGCGCTCTCGGAGATCCTGGTCGGCACTGTGGCGCAGCTCGTCCTCGGCGCCGCCTTCGGTGCCGCGTTCCTCGGAGCAGATCAGACCTGGATCAAGTTCCTCGCCGGTGCCGGCGCCATCGTGCTCACCTTCCTCGCAGGCGCGGAACTCGATCCCGAGGTATTCAGGCGCAAATGGAAGGAAGCGACCGCAATAGGGTTGATCAGTTTTTTCGCGCCGTTCTTCGGCTGTGCGGCGGCCGCGCGATGGGGGCTAGGCTGGGGTGTCGAGGCGAGCTGGTTGGCAGGCGTGGCGATGTCCACGACCTCGGTCGCGGTCGTGTACGCGGTGATGATCGAATTCGGATTCAACGCGACCGACTACGGCAAGACAGTGCTCGCGGCTTGTTTCATCACCGACCTCGGCACCGTGATTGCGCTGGGCCTGATCTTCGCGCCGTTCACTCTCAAGACGGCGCTCTTCGTCGGCGGACTGGGCTGCGCGGCGCTTGCCCTTCCTTGGCTGACGCCGCGATTTTTTCGGCGCTATGGTGGCCGGCCCTCTGAGCTGGAAACGAAATTTCTGCTGCTGTTTCTCTTCGGGCTCGGCGCGCTGGCGGGCTGGGCCGACAGCGAAGCCGTGCTCCCCGCATACGTGTTGGGCATGATGCTCGCGGGCACGGTCGGCAAAGACCACGTGCTGGTGCGGCGCCTGCGCACCCTTACCTTCGGCCTGCTGACGCCGTTCTACTTCATCCGAGCCGGTTCCTTCGTCTCGGTGCCCGCTTTGATCGCCGCACCCGGCGCGTTTCTCCTGATGCTCGCCGTCAAGGTGGTGACGAAGATCGCAGGCGTGTATCCCGTGACCCAGGCGTTCCGATCCCCGCCGAAGGAAGGCATGTATACGACGCTGTTGATGTCGACCGGCCTTACGTTCGGCACCATTTCCTCGCTGTTCGGCCTGTCGCACGGTATCGTCACCGACGCGCAATACTCGGCTCTGGTCGCCG
>DATHHZ010000367.1:0-3760 GCA_035316965.1 Burkholderiales bacterium
CTGCACGGCGTTTCGTTTTCGCTGAACCCGGGCAGGGTGCTCGCGCTCCTCGGTCGCAATGGCGCGGGCAAGACGACCTGCATGAGCGCCATCATCGGCTTCCTGCCCCCGCGCACGGGCGAGATCCGCCTGTTCGGAGAAGCGATCGGAAAACTTTCGCCCGAGACGATCTCGCGAAAGGGCGTGGGCTTCGTGCCGCAAGGCCGGCGCATCTTTCCCAGCCTGACGGTGCTGGAAAATCTGGTCGTCTCGAGGCAGAAACGCAAGGGGGTCGCAATGCCGTGGACCCTGGAACGGGTGATCGAGCTGTTTCCCCGGCTGAAAGAGCGGCTGCAACAGTCGGCCGGCTCGCTCTCCGGAGGCGAGCAGCAGATGCTCGCGATCGGCCGCGCGCTGATGGGAAACCCGCGCGTGCTGCTGATGGATGAGCCTTCCGAAGGACTTGCGCCGCTGATCGTCGCGGAGGTCGGCCGCACCCTCCTGCGCCTGAAGCAGGAAGGCCAGTCGATTCTTCTGGTCGAGCAGAACATCAAGCTCGCGCTCGATCTTGCCGACGAAGTCGTGATCCTCAACACCGGCCGGGTCGCGTTCAACGGAAGCGCCGGCCAGGTGCGAAACGACCAGGCTTTGATCACGCAGCATCTCGGAGTCATTTAGCCAATCGACCTGAAGAAAAGGAACCCCTGACATGATGTTCACCTGCACGACCTCCGGCTGCACCGACCTCGCGCATGGGCACGGCTTCACTGCCGTACGCAAAGGCGCCGCGGCGGCCGCGAGAGCACGCAAGCGCTCGGTCTCGACCAAGCTCGTCCGCGACAAGAAAGGGCGCAGCCTGCGCGTCGACATCCATTGCCACTACCTGAACCGCGACGCGGCCGCGAAGCTCGCGCACTTGAATCCCGCGCAATACGAGCCTTCGGTCAAGTTTGCCAGCGCGCTCACGCGCGAAGTGAACGTCAAACAGATGCAGGACCGAGCCGCCAAGCTCTCCACGATCGAGGTGAGGCTCAAGGACATGGACCGCATGGGCATCGACATCCAGGCGGTGTCGCCGGCGCCGCAGCAGACCTACTACTGGACCGAGCCGGGGCTGGGCGCCGAGGTCTCGCGCATGGTGAACGACCGCCTCGCGGAGATCGTGGCGAAGTGGCCGGATCGCTTCGTCGGTCTGGGCACCGTGCCGCTGCAGAACGTCGAGCTGGCCGTGATCGAGCTCGAGCGCTGCGTCAAAGAGCTCGGCTTGCGCGGCGTCGAGATCAATCCCAATGTCGCCGGGAAGGAGCTCACCGACCCTGGCCTGAACCTCGACCGGTTCTTCGCCAAGGCGCGCGAGCTGGACATCGTGATCTTCATGCACCCGATCGGGTTCACGCAGGGCGATCGTCTGATGGACCACTACCTGAACAATGTCATCGGCAATCCGCTCGACACGACGGTCGGCGCGAGCCATCTCATCTTCGGGGGCGTGATGGAAAGGCACCCGGGCCTGAAGATCGTGCTTCCCCACGCGGGCGGTTTCCTCGGCCACTACTGGGCCCGCATGGATCACGCGTGGCGCGCGCGCCCCGATTGCCGCACCGTGATCAAGAAGCCTCCGACGAGCTATCTCAAGAAGTTCTTTTTCGACACGATCACGTTCGATCCCGAGATGCTGCGCAACCTGATCGACAAGTTCGGCGCGGCGCAAGTGCTGCTCGGCACCGACTATCCATTCGACATGGGCGAGGAAGACCCGGTCGGCCTGATCAACAGCGTGCCTCGGCTTCCGTCGGCCGAGAAGGAAAGGATAATGGGAGGCAACGCTGCCCGTCTACTCAAGATCAGGCGATAATAGGTCACATTCGAAGGAGGAATCCATGAAGCAGATCGGGATAGCTATCGTCGGAACCGGTTGGTGCGGCGGCATCCGCGCCGAGACCTGCGCGGCTCATCCCCTCACGAAGAGCCTGCATATCGCGGAGATCCGACCCGAGCGGCTGGCCGAGGTAGCCCGGTCGACCGGGGCGAAGACCGCGGTGACCGACTACGGCGAGCTCTTGAAGATGGGTGAAATCGAGGCGGTGTACATTTCCGCGACGCCGGAAACCACGCACTATCCGATGGCACGCGACTGCCTCGCCGCCGGAAAGCACGTTTTTCTAGAAAAGCCGATCGCGATGGAGCTCGCCGAAGCCGATGAGCTGATCGCCCTCGCCCGCAAGAACAAGCTGAAATTCACCATCGGCTATTCGCAGCGCTTCAATCCCAAGTTCGCCTACGTGAGGAAGTCGATCCGCAACGGGACCATCGGAAAGCCGGTGAGCGCCCTGGTGAGCCGGCACATCACGCGCGGCCTCGGAAAGAAGATCAGCGGGCGCGTCAAGCTCTCGCCCGCGGCGATGGAGTGCACGCACGATCTGGACTTCGTGCTGTGGTGTCTCGAGCCGGCGAAACCGGTGCGCGTCTATTCCCAGGCGAACTATGGCGCGATGCAAGCCTCGAGTGGTACGCCGATCGCCGACACGCAATGGATCACCGTTACGATGGACTCGGGCCTCTCCTTCGTCGTGGGCGGCGGCTGGAGCCTGCCGCCGGGTTATCCGAATTTCTCCACGACCTGGATCGAAATGGTCGGGACCGAAGGCGCGCTGCTGGTGGACGACAGCCACCGCGACGTGGTGCTGAACACCATGG
Organism: Burkholderiales bacterium; assembly: GCA_035316965.1. Taxonomy (GTDB): domain Bacteria; phylum Pseudomonadota; class Gammaproteobacteria; order Burkholderiales; family SG8-39; genus VBDM01. The sequence goes on from DATHHZ010000367.1 coordinate 2,677, forward strand.
AAAAAGGCATGCAGCTGCCGATGTCGACCATGCCGGGCGAGCGCGTCGATCACACCTACGCGGGTCCGATGGCGGCGGAAACCGTCCACTTTCTCGAGGCCGTGGCGTACGATCGGCCCGTGATGGTGACGCCCGAGCACGCGCGCATGGTGATGGAGATCTACATGGCGGCGGATCTGTCCGCCGAGCGCAACGAGTCGGTGACGCTGCCGCTGAAGGGGTCGAAATCGGTTCGCGCAGCTGCGTAGTCGCAAGAGTTACGAAAACCGGATCCTTGAAAGACTCATCACCCAGCCCGACCCCGAATGAATCGCGATCGCACCGGGTGATGAGTCTTTCAAGGGTCTATCATTGAAATGCCAAAGAAGAACCCCAAGCGTATCGGCCTCGCCATCATCGGAGGGGGCCGTGTCGGCCTGTTCCGCGGTGAGGTCGCGGCGCGTCATCCGCAGGTCGACTTCATCGGCCTGGCCGAGATCAAGCCGGATCGGGCGAAGCTCGTCGGGGAAAAAATCCGTGCGGACTTCGTGACCGACGACTACCGCAAGCTGCTCGCGCGCCCCGAGGTGACTGCGGCGATCATCGCGACCGACGAGCACCTGCACGTCGATCCGATCCTCGCTGCGGTCGAGCGCAAGCTGCCGCTCTTGATCGAGAAGCCGCTCGCAACCGGGCTCGCCGATTCGGAGCGCGTCCTGGCCGCCATCCGGAACGCCGGAGTCGACGCAGTAGTCGGCTATACGCAACGCTTCCGCCGCCGCTGGCTGGTGGCGAAAGAGAAAGTCCGCACCGGCCAGCTCGGGGAGGTGACCCTGGTGACCTCCCGCGCGTTCATGAACCGGCTGGTGGCTCTGGACAACTACAAGAGGACCGACGATCCCTCCGAGATCTCGCCGATGGTGATCTCGGGAACGCACGCGCTGGACGTGGTCATGTGGATGATGGAGGCGAAGCGCCCTGTCGAAGTCTACGCCCGCTCGGTGGACAAGGCGCTCGGTCCCCTGTGCGGCGGCATAGACGCGACCGCGGGGGTGGTTGCTTTCGAAGACGGAAGCCTCTACCACGCCTCGATATCCTGGGCGCT
>DATHHZ010000368.1:0-3419 GCA_035316965.1 Burkholderiales bacterium
GTTGCTGGGGCCGAATTTCCTGGGTGAGCCCGACACCGAGCTGGGATCGCTCCCCCTTGCCTACCTGCCGGGAGTCGCCGGCGTCGACCTTCGCGTCACGGCAAAGGGATTGCCGCGCACCCAGGCCGAAAAACTCGTAAAACAGGCAATGCTGAAACTACGCGGCAGGGTATCGGCGTACGCTTATGGAGAGGACGACGCGGACCTGGCGGCCGTCGTGCTCGAGCAATGCCGATCCCTCGGGCTCAAGCTCGCGGTCGCCGAGAGCTGCACCGGCGGAATGCTGGGCGAGAGAATCACGAACATTCCAGGATCGAGCGATGTTTTCCTCGGCGGCATCATCGCCTATCATAATGACGTGAAGCGGGAAGCACTTGGCGTCCGTGGCGAAGATATCGAGCGCTACGGAGCAGTGAGCGAGCAGGTGGCACTACAGATGGCGTCGGGGGCTCGCGAAAAAATGGGTGCCGATGTCGGGGTTTCGGTGACAGGGATTGCCGGGCCCGGCGGTGGCACTTTGGACAAACCTGTCGGACTAGTTTGGATTAGTGTACATGGTTCCGACGCCAAGGCACGGCGCTTCCATATGGTTGGAGATCGCGCGGAGATCAGGCAGCGGGCTGCCCAGGCCGCGCTGGAGATGGTGCGACGCTCTCTCTCAAACGGTTAACTTACGCACATGAAACACTCGAGAAAGAAAGGCGAGAACGCGCCACTTTCGGATCAGGATGCGATGGGCTCGGCCGACGACTATGCGCCGGGAGGATCCGCGAGCCAGGGTGATGGCCAGGGCGGCGACCCACCGTTCAGCGGATCGTCGGATCCCGCCGACACAGGCACCGCGACTGGCGCGGCCGAAGCCGCCACGGGCGACACCAGCCGAGCGGAATCTGATCTGCCGGGTGAGCGCGACAAATACCTGAGACTTGCAGCCGAGTACGACAATTATCGGAAGCGCGCCGCCAAAGAGCGTCAGGATGCGGGCGCCCGCGCGCAGGCCGATCTGGTTCGACAACTGGTCGAAGCGCTCGATGACGTTGCGCGGTTCGCGCACGTCGATCCCGCCACGACTGATGCCGGAACGATCGTCCAGGGCGTCGACATGGTGGAGAAGAAGCTGCTCAAGGCACTCGGCAACGCGGGCCTCGAAGTAATCAATCCCGTCGGGGAAACGTTCGATCCGGCGCTGCACGAAGCGGTTGCAACCGAACCCACGTCGGCGCGAGAAGACGATCACGTCGTATCGCGCGTCTATCAGCCCGGGTACGTCTTCAAGTCCCAGCTTCTTCGGCCCGCGCGCGTGGTCGTGAAGCAGTGGAACGGCTGACCGCGCGCCCGCGCTGACCGCCCATGCCACCGACGAAGGATTTCTACTCCGTACTCGGCGTAAGCTCCAGCGCCTCACAGGACGAGATCAAGAAGGCGTATCGCAAGCTCGCGAAAAAGCACCACCCCGACGCAAACGCTGCCGACCCGAAGGCAGCCGAGCGTTTCAAGGAGATCTCGGAGGCGAATAACGTCCTGGGAGATCCCGCAAAACGGAAGCAGTACGACGAGATGCGCCGGCTCGGCGCGTTCGATGGTGGTGGATTCGGTGGATTTGGTGGTGGCGGCAGATCATCACGCGGCGCGGGCGCCTACGGAAGCGCCGGTGGCAGCGGACCGACGATCAACTTCCAGGACTTCGACATCGGCGGCCTCGGCGGGCTGGGCGATCTCTTCAGCTCGATGTTCGGTGGTGGCGACACGCGCGAGACCGCGCGTCAACGCGGACCGGAGAAGGGACAAACAGTCGAGGCGACGCTCGATATTCCCTTTCGCACGGCCGCGCGCGGAGGAAAGGTTCCGATCGAGCTCGAGGTGAGCGAAGAATGCCCCACCTGCCACGGGACCGGTGCCGCGCCCGGAGCGTCGCTCAAGATCTGCCCCGAGTGCAACGGTCGGGGCGTGATCTCGTTTGGACAGGGCAGCTTTGCCGTGAACCGCACGTGTCCGGTGTGCCTCGGCCGCGGACAGATTCCGACCGAGCCGTGCCCAACGTGTCACGGCAGCGGAGAAGTGCGCGTCAAGCGAAAGGTTCTGATCAACGTTCCGCCCGGTGTCGACACCGGCTCCAAGATCAGGCTCAAGGGGCAGGGCGGGAAGGGCCCGCAGGGCGGACCGGCGGGCGATCTCATCATTACCTTCAACGTGCTCCCCGACAAGTTCTATCGGCGTGACGGACTCGACGTGATCGCGACGGTGCCTCTCAACATCGCGCAGGCGACGCTGGGCACAAAGATAAGCGTCAAGACACTCGACGGGAAAAAAGTCGCGATCAAGATTCCGCCGGGAACTCCATCGGGGAAACGATTCCGCGTGCGAGGGCAGGGAATCCAGAAGGGCGAGAAGAAGGGCGATCTGATCGTCGAGGTGTCGATCCAGGTTCCCGAGAAGCTGTCCGAAGAACAGGAACGGATGATGAAGGAATTCGCCGAATCCGGCGGGCTGAAGTACTGACCAGCTGGCATCCCGTGTAAGCCAGTGTTGATTACAGTTTCATGAGAATCGGAATTCTCGGAACCGGCGTAGTCGGCAAGACGTTGGGAGCCAAGCTCGTGAAGCTGGGTCACGATGTACGCATGGGATCGCGCGCCGCCGGCGGCGAAAAAGCCAGGGTCTGGGTCAAGGAGACCGGCAGCAAATCATCTGAGGGCACCTTTGCCGACGCCGCCGCGCACGGCGAGATGGTCTTCAACTGCACGTCGGGCATGGCGTCGCTCGAGGCCCTGAAAGCGGCGGGCGCACAGAATCTTCAGGGGAAGGTTCTCGTTGACGTCTCGAACCCGCTCGATTTCTCGAAGGGCATGCCGCCCACGCTCTCCGTTTGTAATACTGATTCGATCGGCGAGCAGATTCAGCGCGCATTTCCAACGGCGAAGGTGGTTAAGTCCCTCAACACCGTGACCGTCGCGGTAATGGTCGAGCCGTCCCTGATTCCCGGCGTCCACACGATGTTCGTCTCCGGAAACGACCACAAGGCGAAAGCGGAGGTCATCGACCTCCTCAAGACCGGATTCGGTTGGAAGGAGGTTATGGACCTCGGCGACATCACCGCCGCGCGCGCGCAGGAGATGTATCTCGCGTTGTGGGTTCGGCTCTTCACGAAGCTCAAGACTCCGAACGTAAATATCCACGTCGCGTTCTGACTGCCGCGACTCCGCCCACTAGCCGAGCTGCGCGAAATGGAGACCCCGACTCCAGCGACTGCCGCCCCGACTCGCAAGCACGCGCTCGCGTTCATCGCGGTCACCCTGCTGCTCGACACGATCGGCTTCGGACTCATCATGCCGGTGTACCCGAAGCTGCTCGTGGAGATCACAGGCGAAAGCCTCAGTCACGCGGCGATCTACGGCGGCTGGCTCGGCTTCGTGTTCGCG
>DATHHZ010000369.1:0-2157 GCA_035316965.1 Burkholderiales bacterium
CCCGACGTGCCGATCGAGGAGACGGTGGGCGCGATGGCGGGGCTCGTGAAAGCGGGCAAGGTGCGATACCTGGGGCTTTCGGAAGCGGGACCGGATTCGCTCAAGCGCGCCTCGAAGATCCACCCCATCACCGCGCTGCAGACGGAATACTCGCTGTGGGCGCGCGACGTGGAAGACAAGATCCTTCCGGCGTGCCGCGAGCTCGGCATCGGCTTCGTCGCGTATTCGCCGCTCGGCCGCGGGCTGCTGACCGGCAACATCAAGAGAATCGAGGACATCGCGGCGCACGACGTCCGGCGCAAGCAGCCGCGCTTCCGGCCCGGCAATTTCGAGAAGAACCTGGAGCTCGTGAAGCCGCTCGAAGCCATCGCCGCGAAGCGCGGCGCGACGCCGGCGCAGATGGCGCTCGCGTGGCTCCTCTCGCGCGGCGAGGATGTCTTCCCGATTCCGGGCACGAAGCAGCAGAAGTGGCTCGAGCAGAACGTCGCGGCGGTCGATCTCGCGCTAGCCCCGGGCGAAATCGAGATGCTGTCCTCGACCTTCAAGCCCGGAGCGAGAGCGGGCGAGCGCTACGATCCGGGGTATTTCGTTACCTTGGGAGCATAACCACCCCGCCGGCTTCGCCGGCACCCCTCCTCAAGAGAGGAGGGGATACTGAGCGCGGCACGAATTTCCCCTCCTCGAATGAGGAGGGGTGGCGCGGAGCGCCGGGGTGGTTAGAATAAGGAGCAGCACATGTCCGCAGTCATCCAGAGCAAGACAGAAAAAGATTCCCGAGTCGAGGCCGCGATCTCCCACTGGGCGCCGCGCTTCGTCGCGAACGGCGTGCCGCTCGCCGATTTCCAGGAGGTGACCGGGTCCGTTTCGCGCTGGGAGGACTGGTGCGCGGCCTGGTCCGCGCGCGCCGCGGTCCACGAGGAGATGGGCAACAAGTCCCTGGCCGGCGGCTACAACTACTCGGCCGGCCAGCACTTCACCCGCGCCGCGGTGTGCTACCACTTCGGGAAATTTCTTTTCGTCAACGACATGACGCAGATGAAGGAGGCGCACCGCAGGGCGGTCGAATGCCGCAACAAAGCGCTGCCGCACCTCGATCCGCCCGGCGAGCGCGTAGCGATTCCCTACGAAGGCAGGCAGCTCTACGGCAATTTGAGAAAGCCGAAGGGCGTCGCCAAAGCTCCCAGCGTCGTGATGTGCATGGGCCTCGATTCGGCCAAGGAAGAAATGGACGACTACGAGAACCGGTTTTTGAAGCGCGGGCTCGCGACCTTGTCTTTCGACGGGCCGGGCCAGGGCGAGGCCGAGTACGACTTCGCGCTTTGCCCCGAGTACGAGAAGCCGGTGAAGACCGTGTTCGATTTCCTCGCGACGCGCCCCGACGTCGACAACGCGCGCGCCGGCATCTGGGGCGTGTCGCTCGGCGGCTACTACGCGCCGCGCGCCGCCGCGTTCGAGAAGCGCGTGAAGGCCTGCGTCGCGCTCTCCGGCCCCTTCCAGCGCTCGGCCGATTTCACCGGGCGTCCGCAGATGAACGTCGAGGCTTTCCGCGTGCGCTCCAAGAGCGCCAATCTCGAGGAAGCGGGCAAGGTCGCACTGCGCTTCTCGCTCGCCGATTGCGCGAAGAACATCAGCTGCCCGATCTACATCGTTGCCGGGACGAAGGACCGCCTCACCCCGCACACGCAGGCGGAAAAACTCGCCGCCGCGGTCTCGGGGCCGTGCGTGCTCTCGGTGATCGAAGGCGGCAACCATGTCGTCAACAACCTCTGGTACCGTTACCGCGACCAGACCGCAGACTGGATGGCGGCGCAACTCCGTGTGGCGAAGCGCTAAGACCGGACCGCCCCGCCCGCTTCGCGGGCACCCCTCCTCAAAATGAGGAGGGGAAGAAAGGATGGTGCCATTGCTTTCCCCTCCTCGTCGAGGAGGGGTGGCGCGAAGCGCCGGGGTGGTCTCGCCGCGCTTCTCCTCGCCGCGCTTCTCCTTGTCGCGCTCATCACCGACGCGCCCGCGCAAACCGCTTCGACAGGCTCAGCGCAGACCTACCCTTCCCGCCCGATCCGCCTGATCGTGCCCTTTCCGCCCGGCGGCTCGACCGACATCCTCTCCCGCGCTCTCGGGCAGAAGCTCGCCGAGGGCCTGGGGCAGCCGCTGGTG
>DATHHZ010000370.1:0-4816 GCA_035316965.1 Burkholderiales bacterium
GGCCGGGTAGCTTTGAGCATGAGCGAGCGTCACTGCCGCGATTGCAGCGGCGATGGTGACGAGGGTGCGCTTGACGAACATGATGTTCGTTCGCGACGCTTACCAGTATTTGGCCAACGAAATAATGACTGCCGCTACGGCGGATAGAGCCGCCACCATCGTCCATCGTGCCGCAGTCTGCGCGCCGGCGGCTGCCGCTCTTGCCGCGCTGGCGGCGTCCTCCGCGGCCTTCAGAGCCCGCTCGGCGCGTTCGCGTTCCTGGGACTCCCCTTCGCGCCGGCGGCGGTAATGCTGTTCCAGCAGCCATTCCCAGGCGAATGCCTCACCGGTTCCGAAATGTCCGGATTCGAGCTTGGCTTGTACTACGAGTTCCCCGAGCTTCTCACACTCGCGGCGAACGTCTTCGCGGCTGTCTATCGTCAAAGCGGAAGTCCTGCGCTTTTGGTGGCTTTCAAGTGCCCGCTGCAAGACAGCTCAGTGGCACTGACCTCCATCGTCGGGGCGCCATGGATTGGAAAAGGTGCTCAACGATTCGAGGAAGACCACGAGGTCGGTCTGCTCTCGCGGCGTGAGGTTGAGGGGCTTCGCGGGTCTCCCGTCCTTCGCGTGCAGACTGGCAGGATCGAGACCGGCGTAGTGGCGCACGACCTCTGCGAGGGTCTCGACGCCGCCGTCGCGGCCGTAAGGCGCGGTGAGTATCAGGTTGCGCAGGGACGGCACCTTGAACTCGCCGAAACTCGCTTTCTCGAGAGATGCCTCGCGCGTGCGCGCGGCGCTCATCCCCGTCGGGTCGTCGTTGTGGGGGCCGAGCAGGTTGAACCGGCTTTCCATCAGCTGCCGGATTTCGGCCTGGCGTCCGGGATCGGGTTGCCCGCGCGGAGCAAACCGGGAAAGGCCGGTCGCGAAGAACTCGCCGCCGGTGAAATTGGGTCCGGAATGGCAGGTGGTGCAGCCGCCTCTTCCGATGAAAATCTTGAGTCCCCGCTGCGCCGGTTCGGAGTAGGTTTCAAGAGGAGGCTGTTCCGCCTTCGCGAGCGCCTCGCGAAACCGGTCGAAGGGCGTGCGTCCGCTCACCAGGGTTTCCTGGAATGCGGCCAGGGCCTTCCCGACGTCGACGAACACCGCTTCGTCGTCGCTCGGTGACGGCGGGGTTCCGAACGCCTTCCGGTAGCGGCAGGCGAGCTGCTCGTCGTCGCGCACGAGCTGCGCCACGTGGCGCGGCGTCGCGGCCAGCTCGCGCGGGTCGAGGATCGGGCGCAGGCTCTGGGACCACAGGCTGTCGGACGCACCGCTCCATCCGTACCAGCGGCTCGCGAGCAGATTCGCGAGCGTCGGCGTATTGCGATCGACCTCGCTCATTCCGACGCCGCGCGTGAGGTTGTCGCTCCAGTTGCGCTCCGGCACGTGGCAGCTCGAACACGATAGCGTTCCGCTTGCGGAGAGGCGCTGATCGAAGAACAGGCGCGTCCCGAGCTCGATCGCGTCCGGCTTCCCCGAGACGCGATTGGTCGGATCGGGTTGCGCGGGCGCCGGCCACGGCCCGTGGGACAGGATGATCCTGATCTCGCTGTCGGTGAAGACGGGCTTTGCGGCGAGGTCCTGCTGCGCCGGGCTGGTCCCCGCTAAGAATGCGCAGGCCGCCGCGCATGCGGCGCGAGTCGCGATCTTGAATTTCTTCGCGGTCATCCCATGCTGGCAGGCGTCCATGCGCCGGTGCCACGTCGAGAGCAGCCGCTCCAATTCCGGAGTCCAGCTGTCTGCGTGGCTTGCGTCCATGCTCGCTCCAGGCGTCACGGGCCTTCAGTTGCGAGCAATGTAGGCTCGTGCATTGCCGACCTCGGCGCGGGATCCCCCGGATCCGGCCATTTCGACCAGCCGGCCGAAGTACTGCTTCGCCTTGGCCGTGTTCCCCGACTGCGAGGCGGCCATGCCCGCTCCGTAGAGGCCGCGGTAGCGGTTGGGTTCGCGAGCCTGCGAGGCCTCGTATTCCTTCAGCGCATCGGCCGGGCGCTTCTGCTCGAGCAGCATATCGCCGAGCAGCTCGCGCGCCGGCACCAGCCGCGCCGGGGTGACGATGTGCTTCTCGCTCTTGTCCTCGAGGTCCGCGGCCTGGCGCATCAGGCCGAGCGCCTCGTCATTCCTGTTCTGCGCGAGCGCCGTCCAGGCGAACGACGCGAGCCGCATCACCTCGACTTCCCCGGCCCAGTAGGCGTTGTTCGCCGCCTTCAGCTCCGCGCCGAGCGCCGCGATGCGGTCGGCGTCCTTCTGCGCGGACGCGGCATCGCCGCTCCGCGCCGCGCCGAGCGCGCGCGCGAAATGCGTCATCGCCACGGTGAACGGGAAGTTGTCCTGCCTCGGCTGGAGCTCGGCCGCCGCGCGCCAGTCGCCGCGCTCGAGCGCGTAGCGCGCCGGCATCGCGGTCAGCGCGTAGGGAGCGACGAAGCGCGGCGTGATGCCCTTGATCTGCTGCGCTTCGTCCAGCGCCTTGCGCGCGTCGCCGTCGCGAGCCATCTGCAGCAAGGCGTACGTCATGTAGTCGAGCGCGTGCAGGGCCTCGTCGGGCTCGTTGTTCTTCTGCGCCACCGTTGAGGAACGGCGGTTGGTCGCCGCGGACTCGGTCCACTCGCCGACGCGGGTAAAGATGTGCGAAGGCATGTGCAGCGCGTGCGGCGCATCGGGCGCGATCTGCGCGTAACGGCGCGCGGCCGGCACGCCCTGCTGCGCGATCGGCGGCGCGTCGTAGCTGTGGATCAGGTAGTGCGCGACGCCCGGATGGTCGGGATGCTTCTTGAACTGCTTCTCGAGGATCGCCGCGGCCTTCAGCCAGGCGGCATAGGTCTGGTCGGACTGCAGCTGCGTCCCCGCGAGGTACAGGGCGGAGAAGATCTGCGCCTCGTCGTCGTTCGGATATTTCGCCGCGAGCGCCTCGTAGGCCTTGGCGCGAGAGAGCTGGCGCGCGCGCTCGGGCCGGCCGGCGAAGTCCTCGTAGTAGGCGGCCACCGCCTCGAGGTAGTCGCGCTCGCGCTCGGTCTTCGCTCCCATCAGCCGGCCCTTGTCGATGGCCGCCTGCGCGCGCGGCCCGTCCTTGGCGGAGGCGCCCTGGCCGGCGAGCGGATTCGACATCAGGATCGAGGCGAATCCCCAGGCTGCGATCGCGCAGCGATTGTCTTCGGCCGCGACCTCCTCGAAGGCCTTCTCGGCGGCGGAATAGTAGAACGAGTGCAGCATGGCGATGCCGCTTAGCAGCTTCTCCTGCACCGCGGGGCTGCACGAGTTCGGAAATTCCACCTTGCCGACCTGCGCGGAGGCCTTGCCCGGGCTTTGGGCACAGCCGGTCGCGGCGAGCGCGAGGGAAACTGCTGCTGCACGAAGGACTGGTTTCATCATGGGTGTTCCCCCTTGGCGATAATGCCCTGCTTTCGGCGCGTGGCCCCGCGCCAAGAAAAGGCCCAGCAGCTGCGAATCGAATTGCTCTCCCTGAGCGAAAGAAATCCTACGCCGCTTGCGTCCGGATAGAAAGGTCCCAGGACGAATGACATAGTCGCCTGGCGATGTGCCGGGACGGCACGCGCGACGCGGATGGCGAACCGTCTCTTCCGCTCGAGGCCGGAAACCATGCCTGCGCTCTCCCCTTGCAGGTCTTGACGCACCATCATATCCTCTGCGCAGGCTTCACGGGAGGAGGCGCGGCCATTATCACCCGCATCGATCACGTCACCATCGGCGTCGCGGATCTCGCGGCCGGGATAGCCGCTTACCGTCGCATCGGGTTCGACGTCGACGACGTCGGCATAGCCCGGAACGACGGCGACCACCTGCAGCTGGTGCCCGCGCCTCGCGAAGGCCTCCAGGCTATCGCCCTCGCGAGCGACGATCTAGCCGCCGATTCGGCCGCGGTGCGCACGCGCCACGGCATCGCCTTCATCACGCTGCTCCGACAGAAGAACGCCCAGGCTGCGAGCCGCCATCCCAACGGCGTGCAGCGCATCGAGCGCGTCTACATCACCGTCAAGGACGTCGCCGCAGCCGCAGCCCACTACGCCCGCGTCCTCGGCGTGCCGGCGCCGAAAATGGAGCGCGGCACCGTCATCAACGCCGACATGGCGATCTTCCAGTTCGGCCCGACCGCCCTCGGCCTCGCGCAACCCAACGGTCCGGGCGTCTGCGCCGACGCCCTCGCCCGCCGCGGCCCCGGACCGTTCCAGATTTTGTACCGGACGAGCAGCATGGACGCCGCCGCGAAATGGATCGCCGACCACGGCCTCCCGCCGCCGGCGCGCGGAATCCGCAACACCGGCGAGCAGGCGATGCTCGTCATGCCGGAACACGCGTGTGGGGTGGTTATCGGGTTTGTGGGGCCGGCGTAGTGCTGACCGGCAACTATGGATCGACGACCGACACGTAGGGTCCAATCAAAGCTTCATAACGCCACCTGCCCGAACTGGCCGTCTTCAGGATTTCTCGTGTCCTGCTACCCCGCGGCGCGCTTGCGTGCCGTCCGCGCCGAGCGCGTGACGGGCGTTCGCGAATGATGCTCCGCATAAGCGTCCAGGAGCCGCCGGATCATGCGTTGATATTGCGTGTTGTGCCTGCGCGCTTCGGTCTTGAAGAAATCCACACTGCGTTTGCTCAACGCGATGGTGACCTTGACCCCCTCGTCCCTGAAGACGAGATCCTCAGGGCGAGGGAGAAAGTCAGGAACGACCCTTGGGTTTCCGAGAGGTTCGTCCGTGTACCTGATTTTCTCGCTCATATATTCGCTTGCCTTTCCGCCAGTACCCGGCGCCAAAAATTCGAATGACATCGTCCCGGTAGG
>DATHHZ010000371.1:0-2443 GCA_035316965.1 Burkholderiales bacterium
GACGGCAGCAGCCGCTTCTCGCTCGGCGGCAAGAAGCTCTTCCACTACATGGGCACTTCGACTTTCGCCAACTACACCGTGGTGCCCGAAATCGCGCTGGCGAAGATCCGCGAGGACGCGCCCTTCGACAAGGTGTGCTACATCGGCTGCGGCGTGACCACCGGCATCGGCGCGGTGATCAACACCGCCAAGGTCGAGCCGGGCGCGAACGTCGTGGTGTTCGGCCTGGGCGGCATCGGGCTCAACGTCGTGCAGGGCGCGCGCATGGCCGGCGCCAACATGATCGTCGGCGTGGATACCAACCCGGCGCGCAAAGCGCTCGCCGAGAAGTTCGGCATCACGCATTTCGTCAATCCGAAAGAAGCCGGCACTGAGCTGGTCGCGCACCTGGTAAATCTGACCAAGGGCGGCGCCGACTACAGCTTCGAATGCATCGGCAACGTCGATGTCATGCGCCAGGCGCTGGAGTGCTGCCACAAGGGCTGGGGCGTGTCGGTGATCATCGGCGTCGCGGGCGCGGGCCAGGAGATCAAGACGCGCCCGTTCCAGCTCGTCACCGGCCGTGTATGGAAAGGCACCGCGTTCGGCGGCGCCAAGGGCCGGCGCGACGTGCCGAAGATCGTCGACTGGTACATGGAGCGTAAGATCAACATCGACGATCTGATCACGCACAAGTTGAAGCTCGCCGACATCAACCAGGGCTTCGACCTGATGCACGAGGGTAAATCCATACGCTCAGTGGTGGTCTACTGATCACAAGCGTTTCCCGTAATAAATGCTTCGGGGGCGTCCAGGGCGTCTACAGCCACGAGGCGCATGAAACCGCGTGCGTCATGCGCTTCGGCGTGTTTCTTCCGCCGCAGGCGGAAGCGCAGGCGGTCCCGGTGCTCTACTGGCTCTCGGGCCTCACCTGTACGGAAGAGAACTTCATCGTCAAGGCCGGCGCGCAGCGCGTCGCAGCGGAGCTGGGGCTCGCCATCGTCGTCCCGGATACCAGCCCGCGCGGCCTGAAGATTCCGGGCGAAAGCGACAACTATGATTTCGGCCTGGGCGCCGGATTCTACGTGGACGCGACTCAGGCGCCCTGGTCGCGCGGCTATCGGATGTATTCCTATGTCGTGAAGGAATTACCCGGGCTGATCGAATCCGAGTTTCCCGTCGACCCCGCGCGCACCGGCATCTTCGGTCATTCCATGGGCGGGCACGGCGCGCTGACCATCGCGTTGAAGAATCCGGACATCTACAAATCGGTATCGGCTTTTGCCCCGATCTGCTCACCGATGCGCTGCCCCTGGGGAGAAAAAGCGCTGACGGGATATCTCGGAGCCGATCGCGCCCTCTGGCGGGACTACGACGCGAGCGCCCTCGTCGAGAGCCGCGGATGGAAGGGGCCGGCGCTGCTGGTCGATCAGGGCACGAACGACCAGTTTCTGGAGAGCCAGCTCAAGCCCGAGCTGCTAAGGGAAGCTTGCAGGCGAGCCGGGGTCTCCCTGGATCTTCGCCTGCAAGAGGGTTACGACCACAGCTACTTTTTCATCGCGAGCTTTATCGAGGATCACCTTCGATTCCACGCGCGGAATCTGTAGCTCCTCTCGCTTGACTCCCCCTTTGGATTTAAGGCCCGGACAAAGCGGTGATGACAAATCTTGCGCCCGATGATTGACGACGGTGAACGCAATGACACGACGCTGGATCTTCATGTCTTTCCTCCTGTGTGGGACTACCGGGGTATTTTTCGCATCCAGCCCACGATCGCTTCGACAACCGCGGCGGGCTGCTCGGGGATCAGGGCGTGGCTCGCATCCGGGATCACTGCGATGGTGACGCGCTCGCCGAACTCCTCCCGCAGTTCGTTCGTCGTCTCGCGCGGCTTGAAGGGATCGAGCGCCGCCTGAAGGTCGAGCAAAGGGGCTCTTCCCGCCCCCCACCATTCCTCCTGCCGGGTGGCCCGGCTGGCGGCGAACTGGCTTTCGTTCACTTCCGGGTACCAGCCTTTCAGCCACACGCTCGCGTCGTGTCCCGACGCGAAGAACGCCGCGCGCAGGTGTGCAAGGCGCTCCGCGTCGGGAAGCGCGGGATCGCCCGCTTTCTTCACCGCTTCGACGAGTCTCTTCGCCCCGGCAAAGCCGGGATAGCTTTTTGCCGCGGCCGCGAGAATCGCGACGCCGCGAACGAGCCGGGGATGATCGGCCGCGGTCATGCGTGCCACCCAGTTGCCGAAGGCATGCCCGGCGACGACCGCGGAACCTCCGCCCGCGTGTGCGATCACTGCCGCCACGTCGCGCGCGAAATCGTGGAGCGTCAGGCCCTTCATCGGCCCGGTGCTCGCGCCCGTTCCGCGCGGCTGCGGGCGCAGCACGCGATACCCGGCTTTCGCGATCCCCGCGGTGACTTCGTCGTAATCTTCGGAATCGCGGCCGCGCGAAGGCAGGAGTACGACGAG
>DATHHZ010000372.1:0-2589 GCA_035316965.1 Burkholderiales bacterium
CTGGAAGAGCGCGACCCGCGGCTGCGGCAGGCCCATTTCGACGAGCTGCGGCGCACCGTCGCCGACCCGGCGTTGCACAAGCAGTTCCTGATGCGCACCTCGCTCATCGAGAGCGTTCGCCGGGCGCGGGAAATCGACTGAACCGCTGGTCTACCTCTTTCGCGGCGGCCGGTGCTCGAGCAGGGCGCCAGCCTTGCGCTCCAGGGCATCGCGCAGGCGCAGCGCCCGTGCCTGCCTTTTCGTCACCAACCGATAGTGGCGTATCTCGTCGACCGCTTCACCCACGTCCCAGCAGTTTTTTCCGCCGGTGACCCAGACCTTGGGATCCAGCCCCCGCAGGTCGAAAGGGCGCGAGTAGCTGCGCAGCGTTTTCTGGGCGCGATCGTTGGCGTACTCATGCAGGTAGGACATCGCCAGCTCGCGCAAGCTTCGGTACACCGGATCGCGCCAGCGAAGCACGGGTGGATTGGTTTTCGAGATTGCGCCCCAGCAGCTCCCGCGCCGGAACAAGGCCACGACGTGGTCGTAGTCGCGCTCGGCCCGGAGATCCATGAGCAGAGGCGGCTCGCCGTGGACCCACAGGGCGCACGCCGCCAGCATGGCGCCCTCGATGCAGTGTGCCCGGCGCTGGCGCAGGACTTCGCGCACCGGCAGGCAGGTCTGGCCCCCGATTTCGAAATTGGCGGGCAGCGCGTCCAGAAAACCCTGGATTTTCGCCGGGGTGGAAAGCCGAGCCAGAACCGAGAACTCGGCACGGGTAAGGCCCAGGTCTTCTCGGCGGGCAAGACGCTCTCTCAACTCTAGACTCCCTCAAAACGGCGGGCATGTCGCGCTGCTTTTGGCATTCTAATGCTAGGCTCTCCCTCCATGATCAGACTCCTGCTTTCCCGGCGGATCGGAAACCTCGTCGGATTTCTCGTCTGTGCCGGAATGCTCGCCTTCGGCTATTACCTGCAGTTCGGCGTCGGGCTCGAGCCGTGTCCGCTGTGCATCATCCAGCGGATTCTGCTTTTTGCGGTCGGCGTCGCGTTCCTCGTCGCTGCCCTTCATCACCCGGCGGGCAGGCTAGGGGCGGGGCTCTACGGTGGGGTCGTCGCTTTCATCGCGGCAATCGGCATCGCGGTCGCGGGGCGGCACGTGTGGCTGCAACACCTGCCGCCGGAGAAGCGGCCCGCCTGTGGTCCTGCGCTCGACTATCTGCTCTCGGCCTTCGGGCCGGTCGAGGGGCTGAGTCGCGTCTTGCGCGGCTCGGGCGAATGCGGCGTGGTCGACTGGACGCTGCTCTCATTCAGCATTCCGGAGTGGACACTCGCGGCGTTCGTGGTGCTCTCGATTTGGGCTGTTTTTCTCGCGCTGCGAGACCGACCTGACCATTCCGCCTTGTCGCGGTAGGGGATTTCCTCAGGCCCGCCTGAGATAGGCCTGGATCTCCGGGATAGCGACGACGGCGCGATCCGCAATCGCGTCCCTCAGCACTTCGCCGAGGAGCAGCACCGCGGGGCCACCGCCGGCCTGAAGCGCCAGCGCGGGCAGGTCTGCCAGCGTTCCGCGCAGGATGCGCCGCTCCGGAAGCGTCGCGCTTTCCACCAGGACGAGCGGCGTGGCCTTCGCCTTGCCGCGCGCTATCAATTCCGCGCTGATTCCCTCGGCGAGCCCCGCGCCCATGTAGATGACTGCGGTGTCGGCAGCGAGCACGCTCGCCGCCCAATCGTTCCCGCGCTCGTCCCTGCCTGCGCGGGGCGTGACGAAGGCGACATGGCGGGCAAGGCCGCGGCGGGTGAGCGATACGCCGTGCTCGGCGCTCGCGGCTGTCGCAGCGGTCACTCCCGGGACGATTTCAAAATCGATTCCGGCCTTGCGCAGAGTGTCGATTTCTTCCTGCGCGCGGCCGAAAAGCATGGGGTCACCCCCCTTCAGCCGCACTACGACACCGTGCTTGCGGGCGGCGTCCACCAGCCGCTTGTTTATGAAACTCTGGGCGGTCGAATGGCGGCCGCTGCGCTTGCCCACGAGAATCTTTCGGGCGCGCGCGGCGAGCGCGAGCGTCTGCGGATGCACGAGAGCGTCGTGAAACACCATGTCGGCGCGCTTGAGAATTTCCGCCGCGCGCAGAGTGAGAAGGTCCGGTGCGCCGGGGCCGGCGCCGACTAGATAGACTTTACCCATCGATCATCCCCGCGGCCACGGTCTGGTTGGAGGCTTCGTCGATCAGGATAAAGGAGCCGGTGGCGCGGTTCAACTCGTAGGAATCGACGAAGAGCGGCTGGGCGAGCGCGAGGGCCACGTGCGCGATATCGTTCATCGCCAGACCCGTGGGCTTCGCGTGCCGCTCGAGCGTGTCGACATCGACCCGCGAGTTGAGCGAAACGAGCTTTGCTCTCACGCTGCGCGTGGTGTGCTTGAGCACAAAACGGGCGGCCGGCAGGGCCCGCGCATCGAGGGGCTGGGCGGAGAGCCAGCAGAGTCGTGCCTCGATTGACTTCGCCACCCGCGGCGGGAGGGTCGGCTCGGCAAGCAGGTCGCCCCGCGAAATGTCGATATCGTCGGCGAGCGTGAGCGTCACCGAGTCGCCGGCGACGGCGACGGGCA